>NZ_JAALEA010000045.1 GCF_014145145.1 Dietzia cercidiphylli | reverse complement strand
GGCAGTGGGCCGCGTCCTGTGAGGACGGCCGGGCCCACGTGCGGTATCGCTGAGTGGATGTTGCCGATTCTAGCGCGTCACACCGTGCCCGGACGCGGGAGCGCGTTCTGGGTCCGCCCCGTCGGAGGACTCCCCGACGTTTCCCTCCCCGGCGAGTCGCGCGCGGAGCCTGTCGATCTCCGTCGCCGCCTCCTCGAGCGCCCAGTCGACCTCCGACATCGTGTACCCCCGCGCGGACATCCCGAATCGGACCGATCGCAGATCGTCGCCGGTGAGCGGCCCTTCGGGCAGCATCGTGACCGTGTGTCCCCGCGCCACCGCCGGCAGCGGTTCCGAACGGCCGAAGACCACGATCGACAGGGCGTAGAGCGCCGCCGCCACGATCAGGGTGACCACCACATAGATGACGATGGTGAGCATGCGCGGGAGCCTCTCTCTGGTCCGGGCCGGGCCTCCAGTCTGGCACACGCCTCGCGGCGGTGGACCCGCCCGAGTCAGGCGAGCCCGCGGACCGTTCGCGCAGGTGGGCGGGTTCCCACGATGGAGGCCACCATCTCCACCGAGCGGCGCGTCGCACGCACGTCGTGGGTGCGGAACACGCGGGCGCCCATCATCGCCGCGACGGAGGTCGCCGCCAGGGTGCCCTCGGCGCGGTCGTCGATTCCCGCGTCCAGGGTCTCGCCGATGAAGTCCTTGTTGCTCAGCGCCATCAGGACGGGATGACCGAGGGCCACGATCTCGTCCATCCGCCGCAGGAGCTCGAGACCGTGGAAGGTGTTCTTGCCGAAGTCGTGGGTGGGGTCGACCAGTATCCCGTCCTCGGGGACCCCGGCGGCGAGGGCCCGTTCGGCGGCAGCGGACAGTTCCGAGACCACGTCGAGGACGACGTCGGGGTATCCCACCCGGAAGGGCCGGGTGCGCGGGACCGCACCCCCGGTGTGGGAGCACACGAACCCCGCCCCCGCCTCGCCGGCGGCGGTCAGCACCTCGGGATCGTGCCCCGCCCAGGTGTCGTTGACCAGATCGGCGCCGGCGGACAGGGCGCTGCGGGCGACCGAGCCGCGCCAGGTGTCCACGGAGATGACCACGCCCGGGTGTCTGTCCCGGACCGCCTCGATGAAGGGCACCACCCGCCGGAGCTCCTCCCGGGCGTCCACCAGCTCGCCGGGACCGGCCTTGACCCCACCGATGTCGAGGATGTCCGCGCCGTCCTCCACGCACCGGTCGACCCGGTTCATCGCCGCCACGTCGGTGAAGCTCGCTCCACGGTCGTAGAAGGAGTCCGGCGTGCGGTTGACGATCGCCATCACCAGAGGTCGGTCCACCGGGACGGGGCGCCCGCAGAGCGTCGGAGGCGGCGTCGCGCCCGGTGGCGTCACCGCCGGCCTCCGCAGGCGTCGAGCGCCGCCTCCAGGTCGTCACACACCACGAGGCTGTCGAACGCCTGCGGCTTGACCAGACCGGACTCGACGAGCCCGCCGACCCAGTCCATCAGCGGTCGGTAGAAGCCGATCGGGTCGTAGAGCACGACCGGCTTGTGGTGGAACCCGAGCGAGGCGGAGGTCCACACCTCGAACATCTCCTCCATCGTGCCGATCCCCCCGGGCAGGGTGAGGAACGCGTCCGAGCGCTCCTCCATCTCGCGTTTGCGTTCCCTCATCGTGGTGACCACCACCAGGTCGTCCGCAGCGGTGTCGGCCACCTCACGCACCCGGAGCCCCTCGGGGATGACGCCGACGGTCCGGGCTCCGCCGTCCCGCGCCGCCTCGGCGACCGCGCCCATCATGGACACGTTGCCGCCGCCGGAGACCAGAGACCATCCACGATGGGCGATCCCGTTGCCGACCTCGGTGGCGATCTGCAGCAGCCCGGGGTCGTGGGTCGAGGAGGCGCAGTAGACGCAGACCCGACGGCCGGGAACCGGTGCCATCAACGCTCGACCCCCCGGTGTTCCTCGCCGTACAGGTCTTCACGCTGTTCGGCGGTCAGCGCGGCCCGGTGGTGCGCCTCGCGGATGTACTCCACCGTCTCGGCCACGGAGTCGGTGACCAGGAACAGGTCGAGGTCGGACGCCGAGATCATCCCCTGCTCGACCAGGGTTCCCCGGATCCAGTCCACCAGTGGGGTCCAGAACTCCACTCCCAGCAGGACGATCGGGAACCGGGTGATCTTGTCGGTCTGGACCAGGGTGATGGCCTCGAAGAACTCGTCCAGGGTGCCGAAGCCACCCGGGGTACAGACGAACGCCTGCGTGTATTTGACGAACATCGTCTTGCGGACGAAGAAGTAGCGGAAGTGCAGCCCCAGGTCCACCCAGCGGTTGATCCCCTGTTCCATGGGCAGCTCGATCCCCAGGCCCACGGACTCACCGTCCGCCTCCCACGCGCCCTTGTTGGCCGCCTCCATCTGACCCGGTCCGCCGCCCGTGACCACCGCGTAACCCGCCTCCGCGAGCGCCCGCCCCAGCTCCACCGCCTGTTCGTAGGCGGGATCACCCGGGCGGGTCCGCGCGGACCCGAAGACGCTCACCGCGTCGGGCAGCTCCGCGAGCGCGCCGAACCCGTTGACGAACTCGCTCTGGATGCGCAGGACCCGCCACGGGTCGGTGTGCAACCAGTCGGTGTCCTGGTTGGTGTCCAACAGCCGTTGGTCGGTGGTCGTGCGATCGCCGCCCTTGTCCCGTCGCAGGAGGAGCGGGCCGCGCAGGTGTACTGAATCGTTCGGTGCCATCAGGGGTGGTCTCCTACTGGGGTGGGGTCCGGGCTCGTGATGTCCGGGCTCGCGGGGTCCGGGGTCGTATCAGGTCCGGGCCGTGTCGGGCGCGGGTCGTGTCGGGTCGGGGTCAGCCGGAGGTGGTGAGGTAGGTGCGGAGCACCTCGGCCACCTCGGTGATCTGGGTGGCCGGGCAGTGCTCGTCCCGTGTGTGCGCCAGGCCGGGGTCGCCCGGACCCAGATTGACAGCCGGGACGCCCAGGGCGGCGAACCGTGACACGTCGGTCCATCCGTACTTGGCCCGTACCCGTCCGCCCGCCGCCCGCACCAGCTCGGCCGCGGCCGGGGCGCCGAGGCCGGGCAGTGCCCCCGGGGACAGGTCGGTGAGTTCCCAGTACAGACCGGGGTCTCTCGGCGGCTCCCCGCCGGCGGGG
>NZ_JAALEA010000459.1 GCF_014145145.1 Dietzia cercidiphylli | reverse complement strand
TCCTCCGTCGGCGGGGTCCCCGCCGACTACGCGGACCTGGTCGACACGATGGACGGGAACCTCGCCTCCGGCCTCTACCGAGCCGCCGTGCTGGGGCTGGCCCGCGAGTACCCGCAGTTGTACCCGCTACTCAGCGACACCGGTGACGTGGTGGCGCACCACCTCCGGGACGCCTGCGCGGCCGCCAACACGGCGGGCGGACTCGCGCCCTTCCCCCTGTCGACGCTCACCGACGTCGACCCCCGGACCGACCCCACGGTGCGGGAGGTGTTGGCCCGGAACCGGCTGGGCCGGGCCGACCCCGCCCACGGGGCGGATCCCCGTGAGGTCCCCACCGGGCCGGTGCAGGTATGGCACGGCGACGCGACGGTCCCGATCGGTCCCGGTCCCGGATCCTCCCAGGGGCCCGGGGACCCCTTCATCCCCGAGTGGACCGCCCGCAGGCTGGCCGACGAGTGGTGCGTGGCGGGGGCGGACGTGGAGTACACGCCCGTCGCCGGTGAACACGTCCTCGCCGCCTACACAGCGGTCGGACCGGCGCTGGACTGGGTCGACGACCGCGCCCGCGGCGTGCCGTTCACCACGGGGTGCCGCTGACCAGGCGCGCGAGTCGGGGAAGACGTCTCGTCCCGCGTCCGAACCAGCCCCGGGGGAGCGCCCCGGACAGGCGACGCCGGTTAGGTGCCACGCGTAACGCGGGTCGGGCGACGGACGATCCACGGACATGAGGGGCCCCCACCGGACACGCACAGCCGCGGTACTGGCGGCCGCCGCGCTCGCCCTGGGAGTGACCGCGGGCATCGGACCGGCATCTGCGACGCCGCCGCCGGAGAGCCCGTGGGGGTCGTTGGGCGTGGCCGCGCTGGGCTCGTACGACGCCGGCGCCGGCTTTCTCGATGCGGGATCGGCTCTCGCCGGCTCGTCCCGCGGTGGCGAACTCGCACCCGGGGTGCAGGTCTACCGCGTGGTGGGCGTGGAGACGTTCTGCGTGGGCATCCTCGGTTACTACCGCACCTCGTGCCGCTGGGAGAGGCTGGAGCGGATCGGGTCCCCGCTCGACACCCCCACCCACGCCAAGTACGCGATCGCCGGGGTCGCCCTGCCCCCCACCGTCTACCTGGACGTCGAGGCGGGCACCGGCTGGGTCGGCGCGAACCCGCGCGACTATGAGCTCAGCCCCGGGACCCGCCTCACCTCCCTGGATCGACTGGCCACGATGCGCACCACCCCTCAGGTGGCGGTCCCGGGAGTGCCCGGGACGATCGCCGGTGGGGTCGCGTTCGGCGACTACCCGTGGCCGTTCGGCCCCGTCACCCCACCCCTGCCCGGGAGCCGTTAGGGCACGTCCTGCGGCGCTCTCTCCCACACGAGCGCCCCCGTCGATGGCGTCCGGCCCGTCCCGCTGCGCAGGCGCCAGTTCACCGCCGGGGGCGACTGTGTCACGGGCGGTCAGGCGCGGGCGCGGATGCCCGCGGGAGGGTCGTGCGCGTCACGCCGGGCCGCTGCGGCATGGGTTCGATGCCCGCGAGCGGTAACCTCGACCGGGTGAGCACCACGCAGCAGACCCCCCCGGCCGAGTCCGCCCTGGACACCGAACTCAAGCGACTCACCGGCTGGGGACGCACCTCGCCGGCCGTGAGCCATGTGCTCACCCCGCGCTCGGTGGAGGAGATCTCGGCGGCCGTCGCGGCGGTCAACGACGCCAACGCCTCCGGTCCCGCACACCTGCGGCGCGGGGTCGTGGCCCGGGGACTCGGCCGCTCGTACGGGGACAGCGCGCAGAACTCCGGCGGCCTCGTGCTGGACATGAGCCGCTTCAACCGCATCCACGAGCTCAACGCCGAGAAGGCGCTCGCCGTGGTCGACGCCGGTGTGAACCTGGACCAGCTCATGCGCGCCGCCCTGCCGTTCGGCCTGTGGGTGCCGGTCCTGCCGGGCACGCGCCAGGTCACCGTGGGCGGGGCGATCGGACACGACATCCACGGCAAGAACCACCACTCGGCGGGGTCGTTCGGCAACCACGTCACCCGGATGGAGCTGCTCGTCGCGGACGGCCGGGTCCTCACCCTCGAGCCCGGCGGGACGTCCGACGACCCCGGGGGCACGCTCTTCTGGGCCACGGTGGGCGGCAACGGCCTCACCGGCGTGGTCCTCAAGGTGTGGATCGCCATGACCCGCACCGAGACCGCCTTCTTCCTGGCCGACTCCGATCAGACGGCCTCGCTCGACGAGACCATCGCGCTGCACACCGACGGCTCCGAGTCGAAGTACACCTACTCCTCGGCGTGGTTCGACGCGATCAGCGCGCCGCCCAAGCTCGGCCGCGCCGCCGTCTCCCGCGGGTCGCTCGCCACGCTGGCCCAGCTCGAGGAATACGCACCCACGCTCGCCAAGGACCCGCTGGCCATGAACGCCAAGCCGCTGGTCACGTTCCCGGACGTGTTCCCCAACGGTCTGGCCAACAAGTTCACCTTCGGCCCCATCGGCGAGGTCTACTACCGCCTCGGCGGCACCTCGCGGAACAAGATCAAGACCCTCCCGGCCTTCTATCACATGCTCGATCTCTTCGGGGAGTGGAACCGCGCGTACGGGTCCGACGGCTTCCTGCAGTACCAGTTCATCGTCCCGCCCGGGGCGGTCGACGGGTTCAAGGAAATCATCGGCGACATCCAGCGGTCGGGCCACTACTCGTTCCTCAACGTGTTCAAGCTCTTCGGACCCGGCAACCAGGCCCCGCTCTCGTTCCCCATGGAGGGGTGGAACGTGTGCGTGGACTTCCCCATCAACGACCGCCTGAACGCGTTCGTCAACGAGCTCGACGCCAAGGTCATGTCGATGGGCGGCCGGCTCTACACCGCCAAGGACTCGCGGGTCCCGGCCGAGCGTTTCCACGCCATGTACCCGCAGATCGACTCGTGGATCGCCACGCGCCGCGGGATCGACCCCCACGGGGTCTTCGTCTCCGACATGGGCCGGCGTCTCGAACTGCTCTGACCCGGGGGCTGTACAGGCGGTCGTCGGCGGGCCCACAATAGGGTGACCCCGGACGACGAGGGTCGCCCGGAGGCCGATCGGGAGTCCGCCATGATCCTCCGCACTGTCGCCGCCGCCGTCGTCCTCGTCGCCGTCTCCCCGCCGTCCACCGCGTGGAGACGGGCACCGCGCAGGCCGCCCCCGGCGCCTCCCGAGGTCCGTCCGCCCTCACGGGGTCCGGGCTCCGACGGGTAGTCCCGGCCACCTTCCCCGATCCGGCGGGAAGGCCTCGGTAGACTCCTGCGCATGATCAATGCCGTCGGCGTCCCCCAGACCCTGCTCCTGCTCGGGGGCACCTCCGAGATCGGCCTGGCGATCTGCGGGGAATACCTCCAGCAGGGGCCGATGCGCGTCGTGCTGGCCTGCCTCCCCGGAGACCCGGGCATCGAGGACGCGCGCGCCGAGATGACGGCCGCCGGGGCCACCGCCGTCGACGTGGTGGACTTCGACGCCGCCGCCACCGACTCCCACCCGGCCGCCTTCGAGCAGATCTTCGCCGGGGGCGACGTCGACGTGGCGATCGTGGCGTTCGGCCTGCTCGGGGAGAACGAGGAACTGTGGTCCGATCAGCGCAAGGCCGTGCAGATCGCCCAGGTCAACTACACCGGCGCCGTCTCGGTGGGCGTGCTGCTCGCCGAGCGGATGAAGGCGCAGGGTTACGGCCGGATCATCGCCATGAGTTCGGCCGCCGGACTCCGCGCCCGCCGCTCCAACTTCGTCTACGGCTCCACCAAGGCCGGACTCGACTCCTTCTACACGGGCCTGGGCTACGCGCTCGACGAGTACGGGGTGGACGTCCTGGTGATCCGCCCGGGTCAGGTCCGCACCCGCATGTCCGCGCACGTCAAAGAGGCACCGCTCACCATCAACAAGGACGACGTCGCCCGCATCGCGGTCAAGAAGTCCGGGGCGGGCAAGGGCGCCGTCTTCGCCCCCGCCGCGTTCGGCGGCGTCATGGCCGTGCTCACCCACGTGCCGCGCCCGATCTTCCGCAAGCTCCCCTTCTGACCATGCCGGTGGCGCTCCGGGGGCCGGGCCTGGCGGCCGCGGCGACGCTGCTGGCCGCGGCCGTCACC
>NZ_JAALEA010000458.1 GCF_014145145.1 Dietzia cercidiphylli | reverse complement strand
CGCGCTCCACGGCGGCCCCGTCGCCGGTCGTGGTGCTGGCGGACCCCGGCGGGAACGGGTAGGTCGTGACGGCCGGGTCGGACTGTCCGGTGACGATCCGACCGACCACCTCGGGGTCCACCGCCGCCGTGAGGCCGCGCCGCACCGCCGGGTCGCGGACCGCCGGGGCGACGGTGTTGAAGCCCAGTTCGAGTTGGGCCGAGGAGTCGACGGTCACGGCACGGACCCCGGGGACGGTGGCCGAGACGTCCGCGGCCAACGGTGTCGCCGAGACCATCGCGAGTGATCCCGGTCCTCCACGCAACGCCGCGCCGAGTTGTCCGGCCCCTGTCGCCCGCCGCACGAGGATCTGATCGAGTTCCGGCGCGCGCGCCCAGTACCGGTCGTTGCGTACGAACTCGATCTCCCCCCGACCGATGTCGGCGAACCGGATCATGAACGGTCCCGCGCTCATCACGGGGAGGCCGGACATCGCGCCCTGGAAGCCGTCCGGGGCGTTCTTGAGGATGTGTCCGGGCAGCAGGTCGGCGAACAGCGTCCTCCACTGCGTCGGTGGGGAGTCGAACACCACGTCGACGACCTTGCCCCCGGCGCCGGACCGCACCTCGACGATCTGCTCGTACCCGGCGGGGTCGACCACTCCGGGCTGGGTCGTCATCTGCCGCCACAGGTACTCGAAGTCCTCGGCCGCGACCGGCACCCCGTCGGTCCACTGCGCCAGCGGGTCGATCGTGTAGCGGATGGTCCGCGGGCTCCCCGGCAGGGGCTCGGCGGACACGAGGAGGTCGCGGTTGAGCACCGGCTCACCGCCCGGCCCGGGGACGAACGCGCTCGGGAGCAACAGGGAGGCGACCAGGTCCGTGTCGACTCCCTGATCGGCCAGGAGATGCGGGTTGAAGCCCGGGTCGACGCGGTCGAGGGCCAGCAGGACCCCGCCGCTGGACAGGCTGACGGACTCCCCGTCGGTACGCTCCTCCCCCACCACGGTGGGCGGAGGAGGATCGGCCACACACCCTGTGACGACGACGAGGGAGAGCACGGCTGCCAGAACGCCCGTGCCGCGCCGACGAACTGATGCCCCCCTCGTCGCCACCAGGGTCCTCGTCAGTTGACCGACTGCTGCTCGCGCGACTTGGACTTGCTGCGGGCCTTGGCCCGCTCATTGGCGGTGAGCAGCACCTTGCGCACGCGGATCGCCTCCGGTCCGACCTCCACGCACTCGTCGCCGGCACAGAACTCCATGGCCTCCTCCAGCGAGAGGTTGCGGGCCCTCTGCAGGGTCTCGGTCGTATCGGAGGAGGCCGCTCGCATGTTGGTGAGCTTCTTCTCCTTGGTGATGTTGACGTCCATGTCCTCGGATCGCGGGTTCTCGCCCACGACGACGCCCTCGTACACCTCGGAACCGGGCTCGATGAAGAAGTCGCCGCGGTCGGCCAGGCTGAGCAGCGCGAACGCGGTGGCCTTGCCGGCACGGTCGGCGACCAGTGAACCGGTGTGCCGCGAGCGGATCTCTCCGACCCAGGGCTCGTAGCCGGCCGACTCGGAGTTGGCGATCCCGGCGCCGCGCGTCTCGGTCATGAAGGTCGTGCGGAAGCCGATCAGCCCCCGGGCGGGCACCCGGAACTCCATCCGGACCCATCCGGATCCGTGGTTGCCCATCTGCTCCATGCGCCCCTTGCGGGCCGCCATGAGCTGGGTGACCGCGCCGAGGTACTCCTCGGGCACGTCGATGGTCATGTGCTCCATCGGCTCGTGGACCTTGCCGTCGACGACCCGGGTCACGACCTGCGGCTTGCCCACGGTGAGCTCGAAGCCCTCCCGGCGCATGGTCTCGACGAGGATGGACAGCGCCATCTCGCCGCGGCCCTGGACCTCCCAGTCGTCGGGGCGCGCGGTGTCGAGGACCTTGAGCGAGACGTTGCCCACGAGCTCCTGGTCGAGACGCGCCTTGACCATCCGCGCGGTGAGCTTGGTACCGCCGTTGCGGCCGGCGAGCGGGGAGGTGTTGACGCCGATGGTCATCGAGATCGCCGGCTCGTCGACGGTGATCGCGGGCAGCGCCACCGGGTTCTCCGGATCCGCGAGGGTGTCGCCGATCATGATGTCGCTGATCCCGGCCACCGCGACGATGTCACCGGCCACGGCCTCGTCGGTGGGCATCCGCTCGACGCCCTTGGTCGCGAGGAGTTCCGAGATCCGCACGGACTTGGTCTCCTGACCGCCGTCGGGAAGGTTGTGGATCCACGCCACCTGCTGACCCTTGCGGAGACGGCCGTTGTGGATACGGACCAGACCGATACGACCGAGGAAGTTGGACGCGTCCAGGTTGGTCACGTGGGCCTGCAGCGGCGCGTCGGCGTCACCGCGGGGCGCGGGGATCACGTCGTACAGGAGCGTGAAGAGCTCGTCGAGGTTCTCCCCGGCCGGTTCCTGGCCGTTGGCCGGCTGCGTGGTCGAGGCCTTACCGGCGCGCCCGGAGGCGAACACCACGGGCAGTTCGAGCGCGCGCTCGGCCGCGGCCTGGGCGTCCGGGTCCTCGAGATCGGAGGCGAGACCGATGAGGAGGTCCTGGGCGTCCTCGACGACCTCGTCGATGCGGGCGTCCGGACGGTCGGTCTTGTTGACGACGATGATGACCGGCAGGGATGCCGCCAGCGCCTTGCGCAGGACGAACCGCGTCTGCGGCAGCGGGCCCTCCGAGGAGTCGATGAGCAGGACGACGCCGTCGACCATGTTGAGGCCGCGCTCCACCTCGCCGCCGAAGTCGGCGTGGCCGGGGGTGTCGATGATGTTGAAGACGAGGTCGGCGCCGCCCGACCCTGCGCCGAGACGCCGCACCGACGTGTTCTTGGCCAGGATCGTGATGCCCTTCTCGCGCTCGAGGTCACCCGAGTCCATGACCCGGTCCACGAGCTCCGCGCGTTCGTCGAACGCTCCGGACTGGCGCAGCATCGCGTCGACGAGTGTCGTCTTACCATGGTCGACGTGCGCGACGATGGCGACGTTGCGGAACTCGGTCAGGGCCATACGGTGGGTTCTCCCTCAGAGGCTTTCGGCGCCACGGGCGACTCTGTGGCCGCCGGGCGCGTGGTGGGAATCTGCGGGACTCCCGCGTGATCCACAAGCGCGTCCGGTCGAGCGCGCGTGCGTGACCACATTACCCGCATCGGCCTCCGGACAGTCATCCCGAGCGGGCGACGCCACACCCGCGGCGGCCACTGTTATTTACATCACAAGTATCTTCTGCCACACTGGCCACAGACGCCACAGCAACCGGGCCTCCGGTATCCACACCTGTAAACGTTGTGAGAACATCGAGCCGTCGATTGGTCGGCCCGCCGACCGGTCCGTCCGCCTCATCCGAAGAATGGACTCGCCAGTGACCCGCCACTCGCTCAGGAACTCGTTCAGGAACCTAGGTCTCGGTGCAGTCGCCGCCATGGCCGTGTCGCTCGCCGTCCCCGCCTCCGCGAGCGCCCAGTCGCTGGACGAGCTGGGCCGCCCGACCGAGCCGGTGCTGCAGGCCATCGAGAACCTCTCCGAGCAGCAGTGGATCCCCGAGGAGACCCGGGGCACCATCGCCCGGCTGGTGGGCTTCTTCCGCGGGTCCGGCGAGCCGGGCACCCCGCTGCCCGAGAACGGTCCGGTGATCGCGCAGTTCGCCTACCCGACCATCATGCAGAACTGCATCGACGGGGAACAGACCGCGGTCGGGGCCGCCACCGCCGTGCCGGGGCCCGCCGGCCTGCCCCTGCCCGGCATCCCGGGCGGCCACCTTGGCTTCATCTTCACCGCCCTCGGCACCGAGGGCGTCGCACCCCAGCAGGTGCAGCCCATGACCGTGGACTGGTTCAACATCAACAACGGTCGCCGCGGCACCACCGTGCTCAGCTACAACGGGATCAACGCGGGCGGACCGGCGACCCTCAACGGTGTCGCCGACACCGGCCCGGGGCAGGTGCTGATGCTCCTGCAGGGCGGCGTCACCACCACCCTCGCCGGCGGCGGGACCTCCAATTGTGTCTCACTGCCGCTGGTGGGTTCCGCGTTCGTCCCGTGATCAGCGACGGCGTGGGGTCCGACCGGCCCCACCCCGACATGAGCAAGGCCCGTCTCGCCCTCGGCGACGGCGGGCCTCTCGTCGTTCTGACGGGTGCCGGGATGAGTGCGGAGAGCGGGGTGCCCACCTTCCGGGACTCCCGGACGGGACTGTGGGCACGCCACGACCCCGCCGACCTCGCGACCCCGGAGGCCTGGGACCGCGACCGGGACTCCGTGTGGGCCTGGTATCGCTGGCGCGAGCGCCTCGTCGGATGCGCCGAGCCGAATGCCGGTCATCTCGCGATCGCCCGCGCCGCCCGGGACCGCAGCGTGACGGTGGTGACCCAGAACGTCGACGACCTGCACGAGCGCGCGGGTTCCGCCGGGGTGCACCATCTCCACGGCAGCCTCTTCGCGCACCGGTGTGACGAGTGTGGGGCCCCGATGGAGGTGGGGCCGCCGCCGGCGGACCCCGTGGACCGGCTCGCGCCGCCCGACTGCCCGCGGTGCGGCGGACGGGCCAGGCCGGGAGTGGTCTGGTTCGGCGAGATGCTCCCCCGGCAGCCCTGGGACGCCGCGGTGTCCGCGATCTCCGCCGCGACCGCGGTCCTGGTCGTCGGCACCTCCGGTCTCGTCCATCCCGCCGCGTCGCTCCCCGGCATCGCCGTCGACCTCGGGATCCCGGTCGTCGAGGTCAACCCCGATCCCTCCGGCCTCACGGACGGGGTGACGGTCCACCTCCGTGACACCGCCGCGGCGGTTCTCCCGACTCTCCTGGCGCCCTGACCGAGGCTCACCTCGCCGGGACCGCTTGACAGGTCGCGGAACCGGCGCGGCGGGACCCCGGCAGCGCTAGCGTGTGCTCAGCGGAAACACTCACCACCACGTTCCCGCCTCCCCCGATCCCGGGGAGTACACCACCGGAGGTCAATCCATGTCCGACTCGTCCCCGCGCACCCCGTCCGCACCGTCCCCCGGCACCCCGTCCGACACGTCCCCCGGCACCCCGTCCGGGACGGCGGTGATCGCGGCCGAGGTGATCGGCACCTTCTGGCTGGTACTGGGAGGGTGCGGCACGGCGGTGTTCGCCGCCGTCCAGGTCGCCACCGCAGACACCGGAGACGTCCCCGTGGGCGTCGGCTACCTCGGTGTCTCCCTGGCCTTCGGCCTGACCGTCCTGACCGGCGTGTACGCGCTCGGCCACATCTCCGGCGGCCACTTCAACCCGGCCGTCAC
This sequence comes from Dietzia cercidiphylli, assembly GCF_014145145.1. Lineage (GTDB taxonomy): Bacteria > Actinomycetota > Actinomycetes > Mycobacteriales > Mycobacteriaceae > Dietzia > Dietzia natronolimnaea. Next base: position 823 of record NZ_JAALEA010000458.1, on the reverse strand, counting down.
CGTCGGCGCCGCCATCGCCGGGCGCCTCCCCTGGGCCAAGGCCCCCGTATACATCGTCAGCCAGGTCGTCGGCGGTCTGGTCGCGGGAGCACTGATCCTCGTCGTGGCCAAGGGCAAGGACGGATTCGAGGCGACCGGCCACATGGCCGCCAACGGCTTCGGCGCCAACTCCCCGGACGGGTACGGCCTGCTCTCGGCCCTGATCATCGAGGTCGTGCTGACCGCGATCTTCATCTGGGTGATCCTCGGAGCCACCGATCGCCGCGCCCCCGCCGGCTTCGCACCCCTGGCGATCGGGCTGACGCTGACGTTGATCCACCTCATCTCGATACCCATCACCAACACCTCGGTGAACCCGGCCCGCTCGACCGCCGTGGCCTTCTTCAACGGCGACGGGGCCGTCGGTCAGCTGTGGCTCTTCTGGGTGGCCCCGATCCTCGGCGCGCTCATCGCCGGCGCCCTGTACGGTCCCCTGTTCGGCGAGCGGGTGAAGAACGCCCGGGTCACCACCGGCGCCGCCGCCTGACCACCCGGGAATGACTGCAGGGCCCGCGGGATCATCTCCCGCGGGCCCTGCAGTCGGTCCGACGTACCGGGGGTCAGCGCCCCTGCTCGTCCCGTCGGTTCCGTCCCAACACCTTGTCCACGACGCCCGGCTCCCGGTCCGGGTGGGCGGCCGGATCGACGTCGTCCGGGTGACGCCCCGTCCGGTCGTGGATGCCGGTGTCATGGGTGCCGGTGTCATGGGTGCCGAGACCCTGGGACCCGTCAGACCTGGAGTGCCGGCCACCGGCGTCCGCGATGTCGCCGGTGGCGCCGCCGG
>NZ_JAALEA010000457.1 GCF_014145145.1 Dietzia cercidiphylli | reverse complement strand
ACGAGTCCTGGACGGGCGGCCCGGCGGGGAACGGTGAGTCCTCTCCGAGCCCGTCGAGGCTCTGGACCAGAACGGCAACGGGCGCGCAGACCTCGGCGGGTGAGGCGCCGCCGTGGTAGCCGGCCTTCTTGCCGGTGTAGCGCAGGTCCTCGTCCACAGCGAGGATCGCGCTGTGGTGCGGTGTGCCGCTGGTGCCGGGCGCGAGCACGCGGTTCCCGGACACGGCTCGCTCGGCGTCCTGGGCGGGAGCTCCGCTGGCGGGCCGCCAGCGCGCACTCACGGCGCCGTCGGCGGTGACCTTGCCGATTCGGCTGCGTTCGACCACGTGTCCGTGGTCGGAGAGCAGGACCACGTCTCGTCCAACGGCGCGGGCGTAGTCGAGCAGCTTGTCCAGGTGGGTGATGCGCGAGGTGGTCCAGGTGGTGGCGATGGGGTCGGACCGGTCGAGGGCGTCGTCGACGGTGTTGAGCACCGCGCCCACCACGGGGACATGCTCGGTGTCGTAAATGGCGCTGCGGACGGTATCGCCGATGCTCGCGTCGAGGTCTGCCTTGTGGAACAGCGGCCCGTCGCTGACCGAGGGGTGGGCGGGGAACAGGGCGGCGAATCCGGTCCGCTCCTCCTGCTGCCCGCCGAGGGCCAGCTCTCCGCTGAGCAGGGAGGTCCGGGACGCGGTGGTCACCGACGGCAGGGCGGAGGCGGCCACGTCGAGTCCGAGGGAGGCCAAGTCGAGCCGCTGCCAGACGGTGGCGTGACGGGCTGCCACGTCCTCGAGAAGCCCGTGCGCAGCGGCCACGGAGAGTCCATCGATCACCACCACGAGCAGCGCCCGCTCACTCCGTTGACCGGACTCGACCGGCCCGGACTTCCGCAGGGGCGCGACGACCCTGGACAGCACGTCCTCCACGAGCAGGGCGTCGCCAGCGGTGGAGCGGTCGGCCAAACGCGCACCGACGAGCGCAGCGAAGGTCCGGTCGATGTCGCGTCGTACGGCGAGGGTGCGGTCGAGGACGCGACGACCGAGCGCGTCGGGGTCCGCCGCAGACTGCCCGATCGCGGGCTTGGGATCGGCGGTGAATCCACGCCACGCCGAGTTGACGGCCCGGTCCACCCAGCTCAGCTCGTCAACGTACGCGCGCATCGCCTCGACGTGACCGACAGAACGCATCCGGTCGGCCACGGCGGTGGCCTCGGTCCGGTTCCACCGGTGGAGCCGGACCAGCGCGGCGGCGGTCTCGAGGTCGTCGGGCCGGGAGCGCTCGGCTTCGACGTGCGCCCGCAGCGTCTCGAGCCCCCGCAGCAACGCGGTCTCGCTCCCTCCGTCGAGGGTGGTGGCCAGGCCGCGGGCGTACACGTCGAGGCGTCGTTGGAAGGCGCCGGGCAGGACGGTGGATCCGGCGAGGAGGGAGGCGCCACCGTTCTGCTCGAATCCGGTGATCAACCGGTGGGCCTCGCCGAGTACGGCGGTGAGCGGCTGCCCGTGATCCAGTGAGGTGCGGACGGCCTTGGCGGCGGCGGACCCCCATTCGCGCAGGGACTGGTCGCCGAGTGTGGCGCCGATGTGGTGGCTGAACAGGGCCCGCGCTCCGGTGAGTTCGGTGGGTGTGTCCTGCCAGTCGGGCGTGCGGAGGGTCTCTGCTACCAGGCCGGCGGGCAGGAGCCCTCGTGGCCCGCTCTTGGCCCACAGACTGCGGATCCCGGGACCGGTCAACGTGAACGTGCGGCACAGCCACGTGATGAGCCCCGCGCGGACGTGAGATGTGAGCCGCGAGGCCAGCTCGTCCCACGCGGCGTGGGCGTCGGGGGTGGCGCTCCAGGCCAGGAGGTCCGCGAGCCGGAAGTCCTGTTCCAGACCCAGTACGAGCGTGCTGATGGCCCCATAGAGGTGGTCGGCGGTGAGGACCGGAGTCGGGGTGGGGGCGAGAGTGTCGCGGTGGTCGGCCAGCGCGGTCGTGAGCCCCCGGACGTCGTCCCGCCCTCGGGGGATGCGGCCGTCGGTCTTGTCTGCCGAGAACATCCCGAGCAGGGTGCCCACGGGGTCGAGCTCCCGCATGCGCCCGAGCGGTTGGAAATGCTCCTTAACCCCCTGGGGGATCTGCTCCTCGGGGAGGTCGGTGAGCACGACGCGCCACGGCACCTCGGGGGCATTCCGGTGCCGCACCACGTCCCGGATCTCCAGCACCGTCCGGCAGCAGTGGACCGGGACGGCGAGGTCGTCGACGCGCAGCTCGGTGCCGTCCCATTCGGGACGGGCGTGCATCACCAGCAAACCGCGCTTGTGCTGCTTGTCCCGGTAGAGGCCGTGGAGGAGTGGAATGAGGTCGGCGGCGGTCGCCGTACCGAGCGACGACGACGAGGTGGCTCCCCCCGCAACCCCTGCACTGGCCGTGGTCACGTCTCGGGCTCCTCGGCGACAATCTCGATCCGGAAGCGGGTGCCCGTCCCGTAGCTCCGCCCAAGATCAGCGAGGGCGGTGTGGATCGCCCCTTCAACTTGGCTGCCGTGCGCCTCGAATGTCCGGCGTCGACCGGAGCCGGTGATCTCCACTTCGGTCGGCGGAAGAGGTGGCAGCGGGGGTGGAGGCGGCGAAATCGGCGGGGTCGGGATCGGGGGCGGGGGCGGGGGCGGACCGACGATCGCCTTGTTGATCCAGTCCTGAGCGCGCTTCTCAAACTTCTGAACAGACGTGACCAGATGCTGGACGAACTCGTGGGTGTCGACCCCGTTGTCCAGGTCCTTCACGATCTGCGTGGCCTCACCCCCGAGGGGCCCCTCCTTGGCCCGCCCACCGATCAGGGTCTCGAGGGTCGGCCCGATGTTGCGCGCCACGGCCGCCACGTCCTCGGCGGTGGTGATGGACTGGCTCGCCTCGTTGGTGGTGGCACCGAGGTAGTTGCCCGGCCCCTCACCCGCGGAGGCGAGGGCGGTGACGATCTCACCGTGATGCTGCTTCTTGCGCACCAACGTCTGCAGCAACTCGGTCTGCCGGCGCGCGAGCTGGAGCCGGCGCCCCTCCCCGGTTCGCCCCAGACGCTGCTCAAGCTTGGACAGCTGCGCAACCAGGTCCTCGCTGGACTGTTTGAACTCGTCCGCCTTGCTCGACACCTCGCCCGCCAGGTGGGTGAGGTTGGTGGGGGAGAGGTGGCCTCGCTCGGGGATGCCGAAGAGGTGCTGGGCGGCCTGCACGGCGCGATCCCACTCGTCCTGTTCGGGCAGGACCGGCTCGCGCAGCTGGTGGGACTGTTGGATGTCCTTGAAGGCCGGGGCAGCGACAGGAGTCCCATAGGTGAACCAGCTGCGGTCGCGTGACTCGGCCCACGCCGCCGCGAGGAGCGTGGTGCAGTCGCGGTTGAGCCCGGCTTGCGGCATGAGCTTCTCCACGGCCGCTACGACCTGCGCCACCGTGAGCACACCGTCGGCCTGCCCGGATTTCTCCGCCTCGGCGAGCGCGCGGTCGATCTGCCCGGCCAGGGTGGCAAAGGTGGCGCTGGGGAACACGAGGTGAGACTCGTGGACGTCGGCCACCCGAAGACCGCCCAGCACGAGCTGCACGGACTTGCGCTCGGCGGCGACAAACGCGGCGCGGCCGTCCTCGCGGGCGTCGGACCGGCGCAGCACCTCCAGCGAGACCGCGAAGTCCTTTTGCGTGAGCGCGCTGGTGGTGTCGAACGGCGGGTGGTCGGGGTAGCGCTGGTCAAACGCCTGGTCGTAGAGCCGCCTAGCGGCCTCGCGCAGGGACGCGCCGACGGGCCGCTGGACCACTACGGAGGAACTCAACGAGCGGACGGGCGGCTGCCCCTCGGGGAACACCGCCCCCTCGGCGATGCCGTACATCTTGCGCAGGATGGCGGCGAGCTGCCCGGCGAGCTGATTGCGCTGGGTCACCATGACCTGGCGGACGCGTTCGCGGTCGCCGTCGGCGAGGTAGCTGGTGTAACCGAGCCACTTCTCGGACTGCAGAACCCAGTCCATGGTGACGAGCTTGCCCAGGTCGTCCATCTGCTTGCGGTCGAGGAACGCCGGCAGCCAGGCCAGGGTGAAGTGGTCGTGGCCTTCGGTTCGCAGGCGGTCCAGGCGAGCGTGATCCTCGGAGACGCCGTGTCCCTCCTCGTCGAAGGGCAAGTCCACGATCACCCGCAGCGCCCCGGGTTCGACGGGCGCCAAGAGGGTGTCGGGCACGGAACCTGGGTCACGGACGTTGCCACGAACAATCTCGACGGTCCGGTTCGTTCCGCGCCAGGTGATTCGGGTGGAGCGCGCGCCGTCGGCCTGCGCGTCGATGGCCGCGATGCCGAACTCCTCCTGCAGCATCGACCACAGACGTTCCCGGCGCCGCGAGAAGGTGTCCTCGCCGCGGGCGCGCTCGAGGATCTCGTCGAAGGGCAGTTCTTCCAGCGTGATGGAGATCAGCGGATCGTGGCTGTCGGTCCCCACGGTGATCTCGGGAACCGAGGTGTTCCACTCCCGGACCGAGGCGAGCGCGCGGGTCGGCGCGTCAGAGGCGACGATCGAGACGAGCTCCCCGTGGTTGAGGTGGGCGAGCCTGCTGGCGGTGAGCGCCTTGAGCCCGGGCACCTCGGGCGCGAGGGCGGACAGCAGCAGGGTCTTAGCCAGGCGGAGCTGGGCGCGCACCCCCTTGGGCTGGTCCAGGTCCCGCACGCTCGGGTCGGCGTCGGGGAACTGGGCCAGGACGGCGGGCCGGAGCTTGTCGTGCCACAGGGTGCGTGCGGTGCGGAACCGGGCAGCCACCGCCTCGTCGGCGCCACCGTTGCCGGTCCCGTCGATGATGTAGTCGAACACCTCGCCCACGGGGATCACCTGGTCGACGGTCATGGAGTCGGCCAGGTCGACGAGCATCGACTCCATCACCTTGAGCGCGGTGCGGTCGCGCTGCATGGCGGTGGACAGGTGGACGAGGGTGTCAATGAGGACCGGGCTAAAGGGGTAGGTAAGGCGGAACTGCTCCTCGGTGGCTCCGCGGTGCTGGTCGTCAGTGTTGACCTTGTCCAGCAGGACGGGCTTGACGGCCGGGGACAGGTGCAGGCGCTGGAACGAGGCCTCGAGCGCCTCGACCGCCGCGGCGTTCTTGGGGGTGAGGAGCCGGCGATGGGCGATCTGCGGCAGGTTGGCCGAGCCGAGCGCGATGCCCGAGAAGCGGCCTTCCTGGTGGGCGATGGCCTGCTCGCGGATCTTGGTGGCCTCGCCGGCCTCGATCGACGAGTCCTTCCACGCCTTGAGGTCGTGCTGGCGGGCGATAAAGCTGACGATCGGCACGGCCATGCGGCCCTGGTCGGATTCGACGAACCCGGTGAGCTTCTGAATCTCGCGGCCGAAGAACTCGCGATTGGAGAAGTGGAAGGTGAGCCACAGGATCAGCTCGTCGAGCAGCAGGACCACGGCCTCGTAACCGAGGGTCTTGGCGTGCGCGGCGATCGCGGACAGCCCCTCGGGCAGGTGCAGCCAGTCGGTGTTGGTGTGGGCGGAGGTGATCCACGTCTGGCCGAGCGCGGAGACCAGCGCGTCCCGCTCGGCGCGGGACGCGGCGGGGTGTCGGGCGCGGTCGTAGGAGTCGCGGTCCCAGGTGGTGGCGGTGGCGCCGCCGAGCGCGGCCAGGTCGAGGCCGCCGGGAGTGGATGACGACGACGACGTGACGCCGCCGGGTCCGGTGGTGGCAGTGGCCAGGCGTGCAAAAAATCGCTCGTCGCCGACCTCGGCCCGTATCTGTTCGGCGTTCTCGAGCAGCCCGTCAGCCATGTGGAGTACCGGCGGGGTGACTCCCGGGTGGAGCCGGTTCAGGTGCGAGAGGTACGCCGCGAAGAGGGTGTCCTCGATGGAGTTCGAGCCCAGGAAATGGAAGGGCAGCGCGAGGATCTTGCTAGACGTGGCCCGCGGGTGGTCGGCGATGTGCTGCTGGAGTTCGGCAATCGCGCGGGCGCGGGGGTCGCCGGTGAGCAGGGCGAGCAGCACCGCCATGAAGTGCGACTTGCCGGAGCCGAAGGAGCCCTTGAGGAAGGCACCCTTGTTCTCCCCGGTGGCCAGGGCGCTGTCGACCAGGGCGAGCGCCTCATCAAAGGCGTCGCCGATGGACGGGGTCACCACGTACTCTGCCAGCGTGGTTCCGAGTTCGTCTCGGGTGACGGCGTCGGAGAGTTGAAGGACGAACGTCGAGGTTCCCGAGTGCTCGGGGATCGAGAAGACGTCACGCAGGGTGGGGCTAGTGCCCGACCCTGCCGTCGCGCCGGGAGGGGTGAAGGCCATGAACTCTAGCTTTCCTTATCGGGTGTAGTAGCTGCGGCTGCGACGCGCCTGCGGCCGCGGGTCGCAGGGGCGGGGCGCCAGTCGGACAGGTCGGCGATCGCGACGCCGGTGCGCTCTGCGAGCGAGGTGAGCTGTCCGCCGAGATAGTCGGCCCAGTCGATTCCGGAGTGGGCATCCATGCCCGAGTGCCACTGGCGGATCCACGGCATGAGCTCGGCCAGCCCGGCGACCAGAGGGACGAGTTGGGCGGGGTCGGTGTCGTCCTTGCGGTCGTCGTACAACGACACCAGGGCGATGCCTTGCTCGGCGTGGTCCCAGCCCGCCCAGCCCAGCATTGCGGTGGGGTCGTCCGGGCCCGAGGCCCCGGGGTAGGAAACGAACCGTTCCTTGGGCACGTCGAGCTTGCCGCGGGCCTGCCAGTAGGAGGTCTTGCGGAAGTCCGCGGAGGTGTACTTGGGTGGCACCGGCACCTGGGCGGTGGTGATCTCGCCGCGGTCCTCGGCGCGCTGGGCGTCCCAGGTGACCTGCCATTCGGCGAACTTGCGCAAGCCCGAGTCCTTGAGCCGCAGCCCTGCCAGGTACGGCACTGCCTCGTCCGCCAACAGCGCCACGAGGTTGGCGAGCACGCCGGCCTGCCGCTTGGTCGACCACAGCTCGAGCGCTTCGGAAACTCCAGCCAACTGCGGAGCGGTCTCGACCTTCGCGGCGAGCTGACGCACCGATTGCGGCTGCGGATACCCGTTGGGGTCCTTCCACAGCTCAGGGTTCTCCAGCCTGTCCAAGATCCAGGATTCGAGTGCCGATCGGACCCGGTCAGTCCAGGGCACAGAGGACCAGCGCCGCTTGTACTCGGGGCGCTCGAGAAGCTCGAGCGAAGGATCCTCGGCGATGAGATCCAGCCGCCGCTGCACCGCGTCCCGATACCCGGACGGCAGATGTTCTGGGATCTCGGTGACCGGGGTCGAGCGGTGGCGGTCGAACCACGCCGTTTCGGCCTCACCGGCCTGAACGCGGCGGGCCAGGGCGATCTCGAACGCCCGCTCGCCCAATGCCAACTCAGGGACGTCACCCACCGGGAGCGACAGGTCGGAGTCGGTGAACCCGTACAAGTGGTACACCTGCCAGTCGAGTTCCTCCTGCTCCGCGATCATCAGCCCCCGAATGCGTTCCCAATCCACCTCGCCGCGGGCGAACAGCTCAGCCGACGGCGACGACCCCTCGAGAAGAGCAGCGGGCGCGACCGCCGCTAACTCCTGAGCCAGCAGATCGATGCACCGTGCGCGCTCCAACACCGAGCCGGCGGGGAGAGGGAAGTCTCCGACGGTGGTGCCGTTGAATTGATAGCGATCCGACCACTTCTCCTTGCTCACCCGGGCTCCGGAGGTGCCAACCGGGTCGCCACCCTTCGGATAGCAGTTATTGCGCAACCAGAAGCACGCCGTCGACGAATTCAGCACCCCAAGCAGTTTAAGATGCTCGTCCTCGCTCGACCTCTCCGGCAACTTGATCACCGGGGCGGTCTGCTTGAACACCTTCCCACCACGATCCAGCACAAAATGGTTATGCGTAGCCACCTCCGCAAACGCAATCGAAAGCGGCGTCCATTTATTCGGATCTTGCACCATGTGCCATTCGTGCCAATGCTTCTTATCTAGATAGTAGGGGAGCTTGTTGAAGGTGGCGCGATTAGCAATGCTGGTTCGAGCCCGATATAGAGTTCGATGCCAGTTTGGAGCCTCTTCGACCCTTAAGAGCCCAGATGGCGCCCGGTAGGGATGCCAAGTGAAAGTCGATCCCGCGATGGCATGATCACGAACTTCATCCCCGACAACTAACTGTTTCGTAAAGGGATCCTCTAAGCTCAGTCGCTTGACGGTAGCTTGATCGGTAAGAAATGCAGAATCAGCATTTGTCTGACCGTAAAAGCCAATACGGACAACCAATTCACCCAGGGCACGGGGACCGTTCGCCTCAATCTGACCTGCAACTCCGCCCGCCGCACCGCCCTGCAACGACCAGGGGTGAGCCGAGAGCGTGTCACGCGGCAGGTTGTCCACACTAATCCACTGGTCTTCAAAGTGCGGAGAATCGACGTGTTCGACGATGCTGCGCCACACCAGGCCCTGTGCCGGGTCTTCGGGCGCACCCGGCTCGCCCTGAATACCTAGTACAGCACGGACGGTGTCAGCGCCTGGTTGACGATTCCGCGAGACAAGCGTCACCGTTGGCGTGCCATGCCCCGGGATGTACGCGCCAGAGGTGTCGATCACCTCGAGAAGATCAACCCGCGGGAAGAACTCCTCGATGAGCGGGACGCCGAACTCGCGCGCCATGAACGAGTTCGAGGTGATCTGCCCGATCCAGCCCGAGCGGAAGGGATCGAGCGTTCCCGACTTCGCCAAAGCGTGGAACTGCTCCATAAACGGAACCGACAACGCGTATGTGCCCTTGCAGTATCCGTACAGCTCCCGATACCGCTGGTTAAGGGTCTTGTCCTTGACGGTGATGTAGGGCGGATTACCTACCACCACGTCGTACTGATCCCGCGCCAGCGTCCGCCGCAGCGCCGCCACGTCCTCCGTCGATAGGTGGGTGCCGCTGGCGACAGCATCGGGATCGACGGTGAGATCTCCATAGTCGAATCCGGACTGCCCGGCAGAGTCCTCGCTCCAGAGCAGCGAGTCGCCGGCATAAACCTGAAGCGGCAACTCGGGCACGTTAAGCAGGCTCGACCCACCTGTCGCCCGAAGTGCTGCCACCATGAGCCGGAACTGGGCGATCGCTACCGCGAACGGGTTGATGTCCACCCCGTGGACGGAAGACAACGCCAAGCGCACCTGCTCGGTCGGCTCCATTCCCGGAGCCTCGGCTCGCCAATAGTCCAGCATCCGCTCGAATGCACCGAGAAGGAAGTGCCCCGATCCGCAGGTGGGATCGATGATCTTAAAGTCCACCGCTTCTGTCCGACCCTCTGCATCGACCGACGGAAGACGAGGGGAGCGCTCCTTCAGCGCCGGGGTCAGCGTGCGATCAAGGATGAACTCCTCGACGAATTCCGGTGTCTGCAACAGCGCATATTTCTTCTTGGCGTACTCCGACAGGTCCTGATACATGTCGCCCAAGAACCGGGTATCCAGTGCTGGATCGCGCAGGGACCATACGGTCGCGTTCTCCGCATCAGGCTGGCGCCAGAATTCCACCAACCGCTGCGCCGCGTCGTCGGTCGGCTCGGCAATGTGGATTCCCGCGTGCTCGCCCACCAGGGGTGCCGCCGCAGGGGAGCGCTCCAGCTGGGAGAAAGCATGCCGCAGATAGCCACGGAAGCTCTGGTCCAGGTTCGCCGAGAAGAAACGGTCCTGCTCGTCCACCGCACGCCGGCGCCCGTCCGCATCTGGCCCACTGATCCAGCGTTGGTGCGCCCCCAGCAGGTCGTTATCCTCGCAGAACCGCACGAAGACACTCGTGAGCACCCACCCCACCGCCGCCTGGGTGAGCTGATCTTCCTGCCAGTCTGCCCACGTGGCACCGGTCCGCTGGGATTCCTTGAGCGCCGCGTGAGTGGTCTTCCACTCCGCCGTCTTGTCCAGGTCAGCTGCGAGGCGAGTACGCATGTCGTCGACAAGCTCCCGTACCACCGGCTGCAACGCGTCCGTGAGCGTCTGCTGTTCCGCCGACTTCCGCCGCTTACCCGCCACCTGGCACCTGGCCTTTCACACACGCGGACCCGCGCGTTGCGAGTCCCTCGACCATCCTACGAAGCACGTGAGAGCGGCGAGACCCGGATAGTGTTTCCGACATGAACACCGACGAGGAGCGCCAACGCGCCGTCGCCGCGATCGATGCCCGGATCGACGCCCTCATCGAGGACGGCGTCCCCACCAACAGTTCGCGAATCCGAGCGCTCGTGGCCAAACGCGCGGTCGCCCAGAAGAGCAGAAAGGCAATCAAGAGGTCTGTCCGCGAGGCCCGAGATCGCCAGGCCGCGGCGGCCGGCGGGACGGGAAAGGGCTCTCCGAAGGCCGGCGGGCGCATCTCGGTGGTTCCCGACTCCGCAGCCGATACGAAACGTCTGCAGTCGCTTCCCGCGAAAGAACGCGGCCGCATCGAGGCCGCCAGGATCAAGGTCCGGAAGCTCTTGAAGCATTGCAGCGACCCGACCGCGAAAGGCGTCCGGAACGCTATCGCCGAATGCGACGCAGACAACAGCTTCCTCATCAATCAGGGAGTGCGTTACGACGCGCGCGCCAGAAAAAGGGCCCGGCTCCGAAAAGAAGGCCTCAGGGAGCTTCAGGGCGCCATTGCGATGCGTCGCCGGAAGTCCGCGCCGTCCGAGCTCGAGCTGGCCTTCCTACTGGATGCACACCTGGAGCGGCGCCGCCAGATCAGGCGTGGCCCGGACAACGTCGTCGGTGTACTCGACGTGCGGTCCGGCGGAGCACCCTCGCTGGGCAAGCGAAAGTAGATCCTCGCTTACACGCTCACCAGCTGCGAGTCGCTGGTGATGGGCAGCGGCCGGCCATCCACCTGGTCCGGCTGGCCCGGGGCGTCCTTGGCGCGGCCCGTCACCAACACCACTGGCCGGCGCGGGGGAGCGGTGAGATCCGTCCACCGCCCGAGCTGGGACAGCTGGGAGTACTCGGCGAGCAGCGAAGCCTCCGTGAGGACCAACGCCGAACCATCGGTGGCATCGACGTTGTCGAGCACCGTCGTGACGTTGGCCTCCATGACGCCGCGCACCTGCTCCGGCGGCAACCGCAGGAAATCCCCGCGCTTGTCCAGCTGGCCGCTGGTCTCGAGCAGAGAGTCCACGCTGGCGAGCACCTCGGCGGACAGATCCACCACCTCAGCGCCCAGGCGCTCAGCCAGCTTGCTTGCGACCTCGTCTCCACGGCCGTAGGGCACCGAGACGGAGACGAACCCCGGGCTCGAGGCCGCGCGCGCCAGTTGCTCGATCAGAGGATCCTCAGTGCCGGAACGGTCGGTGACCAACGCGGACGGAGTCCGGGTATGCACCATGCTCAGCCCGGTCGCCTGCTGCGGGTAGCGGAAGTCCCGGTGCTGCGGATCCCACGCCATCCCCGGCATGTGCTCGGCCAGCACCGCCTCCACGTCCTCACGCCTCGGCTCGCGGGTGCGAAGCTCCGGAAAGCGGGCGCGGATGAGGTCCTTGAGCAAGCCCAGGTTGAACTGGCTGGCAGCCCGCGGAAGGGTCAGCGCCAGCAGCTCGGGCAGCTCCATCGCGGTGGAGTACAGGTCACCCGTGGCGGTGAGCGCCAACTCGTCGTCGCCTGCCACCGCCAGCTCCGCCAGCGTGAGCGGATCGATCCGGGACTCCGCGTCCGCGGCGTCCGAGAACACCGACCGGGCCGCCCCCCGCAGCTCCGCGTGGACCAGCTCCGCGGGAACGTGCCGCACCCCCGGCTCGGCGAGCAGGTCGTGCGCCGCCCGATTGAGCTCGACCACCAGGGGACGCGCCCAATCCGGGTGCACGCTCATCCCGATCACCCGAGCGGAGCGCCCGCGCCGCAGCAATTCCACCTCGGACCCGCCAGCGGCGTCAGCACGGTGCAGGCCCAGGTCAAACATGCGCAGGACGCCCAGCCGCAGGCGCTCAGAATCGCGGTGCCCCTGCTCCGCCGGGAAACTCTGCTCGACCGCCCCCGCGATCTGCCGGATGCTCGCCACCCCGCCGCGGCGCACGATCTCCCGGCGGGTGGCGGCCCGGATCTCCTCGAATGCCTCGGTGAGCGCCGGGGAGGATTGCCACAGTGCCGGGAACTTACCCGTGAGTTGCGGGATCCTGCCGACGCTCAGCCGCAGCGGCTCGGCGTACCGGGACATGGCCTGAAACGGATCGGCCGGCGCGCCCTCGCCCCGCCCGAGGATCGTCCGCACCAGCCGGTAATCGGAGCTGCGCGAGCTGCCCGCAGCCCGCAGGAGTTCCTCCGCCAGCTCCGCCAACGTCGGGAGAGCGACGGCTGTCACAGGGGTGGGGGCATCGCGGGGAGTCACCGGCTCCCTCGTCGTCGTCGTCCCCCCGTCACCCGCGGTGACCGACGCCGCGACGGCCGCGAGCGCCTCGCGGAACTCCTGCGCCGAGCCGAACCGCGCCCCGCTGTCCCCATCGAGCAGACGGGTGAAGATCCCCGTCATCTGCTCCACCACGTCCTGACTCCACTCGGGAGGCATCGCCTCCGCCGGAATCACCACGTGACCGTCGGTGAGCGAGGGCTCGCTCACCCCGTCCCCGTACGTCGGAGTCTCACCCGTCGCCATCTCGAACAACACCACGCCGGCCGAATACCGCTCGGCCGAGGAGTCGGCGATCTGCCGCGACCGCCGGCCCAGGAACGGATCGCGGTACACGCCGGTGCCCACCTTGGTGTGCTGCAGGGACTCGCGGGAGGCGGAGAAGTCGAACAGGGCCAGGTGCTGGCCGCGCCCCCGTCCCACGATCCCGAGGTTGGCGGGCTTGATGTCCCGGTGCGCGACCCCCGCCGCCTCCAGGGCGACCAGCATGTCCGCCAGGTTGATGGCGAACTTCCAGAACCGGTCCTGGGAGATCCGGCCGAGCTGCAGCATGCTCGCCAGTGAGACGTCCCCGCAGTCCGTGAGCACCAGGCACGTGCGCCGGTCATGGACGACCATCGGGCCCTCGAGCAGCGCTACGAACAGAGAGGAGTACTTGGCCGGCAGCCCCTGGCCGAGCGAGCGCAAGACCTCCGACTCCGCGGCCAAGCGCTCCGCGGCGCGCTCGTCCCGCGCCACCTTGAGGACCTTGGTGGGCGGACCGGAATCGTCGGTGAGATCCTCCACCTGCAGGCCCACCGCCGTGGACCCCGAGCCCAGGACCTTCTTGATGACGAACCGGCCCTCGAGCACTCCGTCGATCATCGGGCGCAGCGCGTCCATCTGCTCGGCGGCGGGCTGCGGAGTGGCCGGTCGTGCGGCCTCTGCCAGGCGCCGCTCGAAGCCGATCACCGGGGAGAGTCCCTGTGTGGAATCCGAGACCCCGAACTTGGTGTTGCGCGTGTCGACCGTCGCCGAAGTGGCGTCCATGACGAGCGCGCGCAGGCCCTGATCGAACTCGCTCGTCACCGCGGACATGTCCAGGCCGCGGTCGCGCTCCAGCCGGTCGAGCAGCGACGAGCGGTCCGTGGCGGGGGCATGGCCGCCAGTGAGGATGTAGTACGCCAGCGCACCGAGGGAGAACAGATCCGCCGCCATGCGGTCCGGTGTGTGGACGCCCGCCGCCTCCGGTGCCAGGTAGACGCGGCCTGACAGCTCGTCGCCCGGCATCGACGTGGCAGAGCCGGTGGCACCCAGGACCGTTCCTGAGGCCTCGGAGGTCCCCGCGCCGGACCAGCCGTCGACCTTCACCTCGATGCGGCCGTACGCGTCGACCGGCCGGGTGGAGAGCAGTCGGGTGTCGAGCAGGACGGTGGTCGGGTCGAGACCCCGGTGCGCCACCTGGTGCCGGTGGGCGTACAGCAGCGCGTCCGCGACCTGGCGGACGATCTCCACGCGCTCCCTCGCCGAGAGTTTGGCCCCCGGCAGCGCCACGTCCAACGGTCGATGGTCCGGCAGCGCCGGGTAGATCACCACCTCGTCCGAGGTGCCGCGCAGCGTCTCCATCGAGCGGGGGGCCACGATGTGCTCGTTTCCCAACCCCGACAGCAGCTCGTACTCCCGGCGCAGCGTCCTGCGCATCCGGATCTGCTCGCCCTCCGTGGCGGCCGCCGCCACATTGAGCACCCGCGCGCGGATCGGCTCGTGGGTCTCCCGGTGTTCGCCGTCCCATTCGTGGAAGCGCGGGTCGGGGGAGTCGACGCGGTCGTGCAGGAGGTACGAGCCGGCCAGGTGATCGCGCACGGTGATCCCCGCGATCTTGCGCATGGCCAGCGCGATGAGCATGCTCAGTGCCTCGCTGATCCGTTCGCGCCCCACCGGTTCCTGGACGCGGTCGGCGATCGGCGGGAGGTTGGTGCGCACCTCGCGGTCGGGGAAATCCGCAGGGTCCACTCCGAAGATGTTGTGGGCCTTGTCCGCCGCGAGGTGCGAGACGACCCCGGGGTCGTGGAGGAACACCGCCTCCTGAATCCACGGCAGGCGGCCGACGGCAGCGGCGACCTGCCTGATCTGCGGGTCCTCGTCCTGGTCCCGCGCTATTTGGCTGATCGCCTGCTCGAGTTTGGACTTGAATCGCTGCGCCTTGCGCCGGGTGGCGACCATGGGCGAGCGCATGCTGTCCACGCGGCCGTTACGGTCGGTCACCCAGCGGTGCTCGTCGCCGCCGATCCTGCCGTGGTACGACTTGAGCTCGAGCAGGTGGATGCGGGACTGGCCCACCACCAGCGCGTCGACCTCGTGCCACTGGCCGTGGCCGTCCTGGAACTCGAAGTTGGCCCACACCCGGTAGGGCGCGGAGTCCGGCACGGCGTTCGCGAGCAGAGCCAGTCCCTGCTTCTCGTGCTCGAAGGCCGAGCGGGAGACCTCTTTCCAGCGGGGGGAGTTCTGAAGCACGGTGAACGGGTCTCCTCGGCGCGGATCGGTGCGGGTGACTAGCGTCTCCCGCGTGTGCGGAAGGTCTGGCCACTGGCCAGATCCTAGCCCCGGTGATTCACGGGGATCTGCGGATCGCTGGGCGAAAATAGACCGAAGTGCTTCCTGAACAGGGGAAACTGGGACTTGTCTAAGGTTCCATGTCCCCCCACAGAAAGCACTCGGTAGGTGAAGCGTACTTCGTGGTCGGCCGGTCTGTCCGTTACTGCTGATGGTGTCGGGGTGATCGCCCACGCCGGGGCCATCGCGCCTCGGCTTCTGGCTGATCAGGTCGGTCTGACCGCCGAGCTGTCAGGGGCCATGGCTCGCCGACAATTTATCCCGATCCACGACCGCGGCCGTGTGCTGATCGATACCGCGGTGATGCTCGCCGATGGCGGCGAGTCCATCTCCGACATCGGCGTCCTGCGCCACCAGTCCGGGGCCCTGGGCCCAGTGGCGTCGGCGCCGACGGTGTGGCGCACGCTCGATGAGGTCACTGCCGGCAAGCGCAAGAAGATCCAGGTCGCGCGTGCCCGCACCCGGCGGCACGTGTGGTCCCGCCTGCCCGGCGGGGTGCCCGCATCGGCGTGTGCGGGGCGGGATCTGGGATCGACGGTCGTGCTCGATGTGGATGCCACCATCGTGGTCACCCACAGCGAGAAGGAACATGCAGCTCCGACGTACAAGCGCACCTTCGGCTACCACCCGATCGGCGTGTGGTGCGACAACACAGAAGAGTTTCTCGCCGCGAGCTTGCGCCCGGGCAATGCTGGCTCCAACACCGCTGCCGACCACATCGACGTCCTGGGCCAGGCAATCGCGCAGATCCCCGCTGCTCACCGGCGTGACCTGCTGATCCGCTCGGACGGCGCCGGCGCCTCTCACGACCTGTTGGATTGGATCACCGAGCAGAACCGCGTCCGCGGTCGACGAGTGGAGTACTCGGTCGGGTTCTCCATCACCGCCCCGATTCGCCGGGCCATCGTGACCTGCCCCGAGGGCGCGTGGGGACCGGCGCTCAATCCCTCCGGTGACATCCGGGACGGGGCCGAGGTTGCCGAGCTGACCGGATTTCTCGCTCCCGGGATGCTCGCCAAGTGGCCAGACGGGATGCGGGT
>NZ_JAALEA010000456.1 GCF_014145145.1 Dietzia cercidiphylli | reverse complement strand
CGAGCGCAGCACGCAGGGCGTCGATCGCGGACCCGCGGGCACGGTGGAACACGCTCATCCCGCGCCGCTCCGACTCGATCATCCCGGCCTCGCGGAGTCGGCCCAGGTGATGGGACGTGGTGGACTCGGCCACGCCGGTGGCTGCGGCCAGGTCTCCGGTGCGGACCTCGCCGTCGTCACTGGTGAGCAGGAGCGACAGGAGCCGGATCCGTACCGGGTCGGCGAGGGCCTTGAGTCGCAGCGCGATCTCCACGGCGTCCTCGTGGCCGATAGTGCCCGCCGACATCGGTGCGCAGCACACCGGCGAGCTGACGTCGAGGAGGGGCAGTGCCTTGGGCATGTCCGCGAGTGTAGCCCAGCTTCTTGACGTATATCGAAATGGGTGCTTATCTGTGCGGAGTAGTAATTCGATATCCGTCACAAAGGTGGAGGTTCCGACCATGTCCCGTGTACAACTCGCCCTCAATGTCGACGACGTCGACGAGGCCGTCCGGTTCTACTCGACCCTGTTCGGTGTCGAACCCGCCAAGCGCAAGCCCGGCTACGCCAACTTCGTGGTGGAGCAGCCGCCCCTCAAGCTGGTCCTGCTCGAGAACCCGGGCCAGGGCGGCTCACTCAACCACCTGGGCGTCGAGGTCGAGTCGAGCGAGCAGGTCCACGGTGAGATCGCGCGACTGACCGACGCCGGACTTTTCACCGACGAGGAGATCGGCACGACCTGCTGCTTCGCCACCCAGGACAAGGTGTGGGTCACCGGCCCCGGAGGCGAACGGTGGGAGGTCTACACGGTCCTCGCCGACTCGGAGACGTTCGGGACCTCGCCGGTGGCGGATCACGACACCACGAACGACGACGAGGCCGGCATGTGCTGCGCGTGAGCGGCCGGAGGGTGCGGTCGACCGCGTCCACAACACCCGCGAGGGTGGCATGAGGGAGGCTCGGGCGCGGGCGCACCTAGACTGGTTCGCGGCCGTCGGCCGGTTGCTCGACGTCCCGTGATCCAACGGAAAGGCCACACCATGCTCTCCCGCATCGACCTGCGCGGTCGCACCCTCGGCACCGCCGAGCTGCGTCGCACACTCCCGCGAGGCGCCGCCGACGTCGACTCCGTCGTCGACACCGTCCGCCCGGTGGTCGAGGCGATCCGGGAGCACGGGGCCTTCGCCGCGCTCGACTACGGCGAGGAGTTCGACCGGGTCCGGCCCACTTCGGTCCGGGTTCCCGCGGAGGTCATCACGGAGGCCGGCGAGACCCTCGACCCCGATGTGCGCGCGGCGTTGGTCGAGGCCATCCGCCGCGCGAGGATCGTCCACTCCGCCCAACGCCGCTCGGACACCGTCACCGAGGTCGCCGCCGGTGGCTTCGTCACCGAGAAGTGGGTGCCCGTCGAGCGGGTGGGCCTCTATGTCCCCGGCGGAAAGGCCGTGTACCCGTCGAGCGTCATCATGAACGTCGTGCCGGCGCAGGTCGCGGGGGTCGGCTCACTCGTGGTGGCCTCCCCGCCACAGGCCGACTCCGGCGGCTGGCCGCACCCCACCATCCTCGGCGCGTGCGCGCTGCTCGGCGTCGATGAGGTCTGGGCCGTCGGCGGCGCCCAGGCCGTGGCACTGCTCGCCCACGGCGGCGAGGACACCGACGGCCGCGAGCTCGAGCCCGTCGACATGGTCACCGGCCCCGGCAACGTCTACGTCACCGCCGCCAAGCGACTGTGCCGCAGTGTCGTGGGGATCGATTCGGAGGCCGGCCCCACGGAGATCGCCGTCCTGGCCGACCACACGGCCGACCCGGTCCACATCGCCTACGACCTCATCAGCCAGGCCGAGCACGACCCCAATGCGGCGAGCGTGCTGGTCACGGACTCCGAGCAGCTCGCCGACGCCGTCGACCGGGAGGTCGAGGCCCGGTACACCGTCACCCTCAACGCCGACCGCGTCCGCGAGGCGCTCGAGGGCCCGCAGTCGGGAATCGTCCTGGTGGACGACATCGACGCCGGCCTGCGCGTGGTCGACGCGTACGCGGCCGAGCACCTGGAGGTGCAGACCCGCGACTCCGCCGCCGACGCCGCCCGGGTGCGCAACGCCGGGGCGATCTTCGTGGGCGCCTACTCCCCGGTCCCGCTCGGCGACTACGCGGCGGGCTCGAACCACGTCCTGCCCACGTCGGGCACCGCCCGTCACTCGTCCGGATTGAGCGTGCAGACCTTCCTGCGCGGTATCCACGTCATCGACTACGACCGCGCCGCACTCAAGGAGATCGCCCCGACCGTCGTCGCGCTCGCCGACGCCGAGCGGTTGCCGGCCCACGGCGAGGCGGTCCGGGCCCGCTTCGAGGACCTCACCGCCGCGGAGGAGGAACAGTGAGCGACACCCCCCGGCCAGGAGTCGGCCTGGACGCGCTGCCCCTACGCGAGAACCTGCGCGGGAAGAGCGCCTACGGAGCCCCGCAACTCGAGGTGCCGGTGCAGCTCAACACCAACGAGAACCCGCACCCGCCCAGTGCGGCGCTGGTCGCCGATATCGCGGAGGCGGTCTCCGCGGCGGCGGCCGACCTCAACCGCTACCCGGACCGGGACGCCGTCGACCTGCGCACCGACCTCGCCGCCTACCTCACGCGGCAGACCGGGGTGGAGCTGGACGTGGACATGGTGTGGGCGGCCAACGGCTCCAACGAGATCCTCCAGCAGTTGCTGCAGGCCTTCGGCGGACCCGGTCGCAGTGCGATGGGATTCGTCCCCAGCTACTCCATGCACCCGATCCTCGCCGCGGGCACGGACACCGAGTGGATCCCGGTCGACCGGGGCGCGGACCTGGCGATCGACGTCGAGGCCGCGCTGGCGGCGATCGCCGGGCACCGCCCCGACGTCGTCTTCCTCACCACGCCCAACAATCCGACGGGCCACGTGATCGAGCTGGACGACCTGCGGCGGCTGATCGACGCGGCACCGGGGATCGTCGTGGTCGACGAGGCGTACGCGGAGTTCTCCCCGTCGCCGAGCGCGTGCACGCTCCTGGCCGAGTACCCGGCGAAGCTGGTCGTCTCGCGCACCATGAGCAAGGCGTTCGCGTTCGCCGGCGGGCGGCTCGGTTACTTCGCGGCCGACCCCT
>NZ_JAALEA010000455.1 GCF_014145145.1 Dietzia cercidiphylli | reverse complement strand
CCCCCTGCCGTACCACCTGTCGGTGATCGCGCAGGCCGCCGCCGCGGCCGCGCTGCGGCACGCCGACGAGACCCTGGCGTCGGTCGCCCTGCTGGCCGAGGAGCGCAAGCGCGTCACCGCGGGGCTCGAGTCGCTCGGCTACGACGTGCTGCCCAGCGAGGCCAACTTCGTGCTCTACGGGCCCTTCGTGGACGCGCCCCGCGCGTGGCGGCGCTACCTCGACGCGGGCGTGCTCATCCGCGACGTGGGCATCCCCGGCCGTCTTCGTGCGACCATCGGGCTGGAGAGCGAGAACGACCGGCTGCTGCAGGTGAGCGCCGAGTTGGCGGGAACAGAGATCACCACGACGAGGGAGAGACGATGAGCGAGCAGGGCGGACGCGTCGGTCGCGTCGAGCGCACCACCAGGGAGTCGTCGATCGTCGTCGAGATCGACCTCGACGGCACCGGCCGGACGGAGATCGCCACCGGCGTCCCGTTCTTCGATCACATGCTCACCGCGTTCGGCCAGCACGGAGCGTTCGACCTCACGGTCCGCGCGACGGGCGACGTCGAGATCGAGGCGCACCACACCGTCGAGGACACCGCCATCGTTCTGGGCCAGGCGCTCGGGAAGGCACTGGGGGACAAGCGCGGCATCCGCCGCTTCGGCCAGTGCTCGATCCCCATGGACGAGACGCTCGCCGAGGCGGTCGTCGACGTCTCCGGGCGCCCGTACTGCGTCCACACGGGGGAGCCCGACGTCATGATCGGGTACGTCGTCGTGGGCCACGACAGCGCGCCGTACGGCACCGTGCTCAACCGGCACGTGTTCGAGACCCTCGCGTCGCACGCCCGCATCGCGCTGCACGTCCGCGTGCACTACGGGCGCGACCCCCACCACATCACCGAGGCGGAGTACAAGGCCGTCGCCCGGGCGCTGCGCGCCGCGGTCGAGCCGGATCCGCGGATCAGCGGGATCCCCTCGACCAAGGGCGCTCTGTGATGGCGAAGTGACCGCGGGGGTCACGAAGCCGGGCGCGTTCGCACAGCTGTCCCGGACCCCCGGTGTGCCGGCGGCGTTCGTCCTGGTGCTCCTCGCCTTCGGTGGCTTCTCGCTGCTCCTGCCCGTGGTGCCCCTCGCCGTGGTCCGGGGCGGGGGCAGCGAGCTGGTCGCCGGTGCGACCACCGGTGTGTTCATGACGGTCACCGTGCTGGTCCAACTGCTCACCCCGAGGATCACCGCGGCGATCGGCTACCGTTGGGTGCTCGCGATCGGCAGCGCGCTCCTCGGCCTGCCCTCGGGGCTGCTCGCCCTGTTCGACGGGCCGTTCGCGGTGCTGGCGGTCAGCGGTGTGCGTGGGGCGGGCTTCGGCATGATGACGGTCGCCGGCTCCGCACTGGTCGCCGAGCTCGCGCCACCCGGGATGCTCGGCCGCGCCACCTCGCTGATCGGCCTCGCGGTGGGGATCTCCGAGGCCATCTTCCTGCCTGTCGGTCTGTGGCTGCTGGAGGTCTTCGGTCTGGCCACGGTCGCCTGGAGCGCGACGGCGTTCGGTGTGGTCGGACTGCTCGCGGCGGCACGACTCCCCGACGTGCACCCCGCTCCCGCCAGGCCTTCCGACCCGTCCGCACTGGGCCGCCGGGCGATGCTCGTCCTGCTCGCCGGGCCGTTCCTGGTCATGGTGGCGGTGTCGCTGCCGTACGGCGCCGCCGCGTCGTTCCTCTCGCCCGCCCTGGACTCGATCGTCTCGGGCAGCGGCGCGGTCGTCGCGGGGGTCGGGCTCGGATTGCTGGGGGTGGGCGTGATCGTCGGGCGCACCTTCGCGGGACTCGTCTCCGACCGGCGCGGCCCCGGCGCCCTGGTCTGGCCCGGACTGGCGGTCTCGGCGCTCGGCATGGCCGGTATCGCCGGCCTGCTCTCGGTGTCGGCGAACCCGTGGTGGTTCATCGCCCCGACCGTGGTGTTCGGACTCGGGTTCGGCGCCGTGCAGAACGAGGCGCTCG
>NZ_JAALEA010000454.1 GCF_014145145.1 Dietzia cercidiphylli | reverse complement strand
CGTTCGAGCGGATGCCGCGCTCGCGCCTGGGGACCGCGTCCGCCTCGTGGAACATCTCCTTCGACGCGGGCACGGGTCTCGGGTCGGTGGTCATGGGTGGCGTCGCCGGTTTCGGATACGTCGTCCTGTTCACGGTCGCGGCCGGCGTGGTGCTGCTCGTCGGCGGTCCCGCGGCGGTGGGCGCCCGGCGCACCCGGCCGACGCGTGATCTGACCTCGCCCGCCACGGACGATAAAGTGAGCCCATGACCTCATCGGCCCCGCGGGTGGCGCTCCTCGACTACGGCTCGGGCAATCTCCGCTCGGCCCATCGCGCGCTGGAGCGTGTCGGCGCCCGGGTCGAGCTCACCTCGGACCACCGGGTCGCCACCGAGGCGGACGCGCTCGTGGTCCCGGGGGTCGGTGCGTTCGCGGCGTGCATGGAGGGTCTCCGGGCGGTCAAGGGGCCGCGGATCATCGGCGAGCGTCTCGCCGGCGGTCGCCCCGTCCTGGGGATCTGTGTGGGTATGCAGGTGATGTTCGAGCGTGGGACGGAGTTCTCGGACGGCGAGCACGCCGATTCCGGGGCGGCGGGCTGCGGTGAGTGGCCCGGGGTGGTCGAGCGGCTGGAGGCACCGGTGCTGCCGCACATGGGGTGGAACACCGTCGAGGCGCCCGAGCGCAGCGTCCTGTTCGCCGGCATGCCCGCCGACGAGCGCTTCTACTTCGTCCACTCCTACGGGGTGCAGCGGTGGGAGATGGAACCGTCCGACCACCTGGCCCCGCCGGATGTCACCTGGGCCCGGCACGGCACGAGGTTCGTCGCCGCCGTGGAGAACGGGCCCCTGTCCGCCACCCAGTTCCACCCCGAGAAGTCGGGCGACGCCGGACTTCAGCTGCTCGAGAACTGGATCAGATCCCTTGGCTGACCGCCGGGGTCGCCCGGCGCCCGTGTCGTTCGCGGTACTGGCGTTGGGGGTATCCGGGGCGGGGGTCCTCTCCCTGGGGCTGACGGCCCTGGCGGTGGCGCTGCTCCCGCTGCCGCCGGTGGGCCGGGCGGTCGTGGCGCTGGTCGGGGTGGTCATGACGGTCGTGGCCATGGGGGTCGTGTCCACCCGCATCACCGATCGGGCGATCCGTGCCGAGTACGGGGACGAGCCCGCCGTCGAGGTCGGGGTCGACTCCGGCGTACACCCCGGGGAGCCGTCGGAACCGGCCGAGGGCGATGGGGAGCACCCCCGGGCGGACGGACTACGCTGATGCCCGTGACCAACGCTTCTTACCTCGAACTCCTGCCCGCCGTGGACGTCGCCGACGGGCAGGCCGTCCGTCTGGTGCAGGGGGAGGCCGGGACCGAGACCTCGTACGGATCTCCGCTCGAGGCCGCGATGCAGTGGCAGCGGGACGGGGCCGAGTGGGTCCACCTGGTGGATCTCGACGCCGCCTTCGGACGCGGGACCAACCGCGACCTCCTGGCCGAGGTGGTCGGCGCGCTCGACGTCAAGGTCGAGATGTCCGGGGGGATCCGCGACGACGACTCGCTGGAGGCCGCCCTCGCGACCGGCTGCGCCCGGGTCAACCTGGGGACCGCCGCCCTGGAGGACCCGGAGTGGTGCGCCTCCGCGATCGCCCGGCACGGGGACCGCATCGCGGTGGGGCTGGACGTCCGTGTGGTCGACGGCGAGCCCCGACTCCGTGGCCGCGGGTGGGTGTCCGACGGGGGCAACCTGTGGGAGGTGCTGGAGCGCCTCGACAAGGACGGGTGTGCGCGGTACGTCGTCACCGACGTCTCCAAGGACGGCATGCTCAACGGTCCGAACCTCGAGATGCTCTCCCAGGTGTGCTCGGTCACCGGAGCGCCGGTGGTGGCGTCCGGCGGGGTGTCCTCCGTGGCCGACCTCGAGGCCATCGCGACGCTGGTGCCCGAGGGCGTCGAGGGCGCGATCGTGGGCAAGGCCCTCTACGCCGGTCGCTTCACCCTCCCCGAGGCGCTGGCCGCGGTGAGCGTCCGCTGAGCCGGCAGTGACCACCAGGCGGCTCCACCCCACCCCATGACCTCGAGCAGGAGGCCCGAGATGACCGATCAGACCGGAAACACCCTGCCGACGGACCTGTCCGTCGACCCCGCGGAGGCGCTCGCCCTGGCGGCCCGCGTGCTCGAGGAGGTCACCCCCCGCTTCGTCGAGGGACTGGGTGCCGAGGGCACGCGCGCCAAGGGCTCGCGCAACGACTTCGCGACCGAGCTCGACCTCGAGCTGGAGCGTCGGATCTCCGACGCCCTGCGCGAGGGCACCGATCTCGAGGTGCACGGCGAGGAGTTCGGCGGCCCGCCGGTCAACGAGGGCACACTCTGGGTGGTCGACCCGATCGACGGCACGGCCAACTACTCCCTCGGCATCCCCACCACCGGCATCCTCGTCTCGCTGGTCCACGAGCGGCAGCCCGTGCTCGGGCTGACCTGGCTTCCCCTCCTCGGCCTGCGGTTCACCTCGATCGCCGGGGGCCCGCTCAAGGAGAACGACGAGGAGATCCCGCGGATCGCCGACGTCTCCATCCGCGACGTCGCGCTGGGCCTCGGGTCGCTCAACACCGGCGCCCGCACCACCTACCCGCCGGCCTATCGACGAGAGGTGTTCGAGCAGCTCACCCTCGACGCCGCCCGCACCCGCAAGTTCGGGTCGACGGGGGTGGACCTGTCGTTCGTGGGTTCCAGCCGGTTGTCCGCTGCGGTGAGCTTCGGCAACTACGCGTGGGACAACGCCGCGGGCGCCTCCCACATCCGCGCGGCCGGGGGAGTGGTCACCGACCTGACCGGTGAGCCGTGGTCGATCGACTCCCAGTCGATCCTCGCCGCCGGCCCGCGAGCGCACGCGGAGGTGCTCGGCACCATCCGCGAGCTCGGCGAGCCGGGCAACTTCTTCGAGGCGGGCCGTCGCCGGGCCACCCCCGGTCCCGACGGCAACCGCCCGTGGCTCGACGGGGAGCGGTGAACCGGGCATGACACTCGCCACCCGGGTGATCCCGTGCCTCGACGTCGACGCGGGCCGCGTGGTCAAGGGCGTGAACTTCCTCGATCTGCGGGACGCCGGTGATCCGGTCGAGCTGGCAGCCGCCTACGACGCGCAGGGCGCGGACGAGCTGACCTTCCTCGACGTCACCGCGTCGTCCTCGGGGCGCGGGACCATGCTCGACGTGGTCACACGCACCGCGGAGCAGGTCTTCATCCCCCTCACCGTGGGCGGCGGGGTACGCGCTGCCGAGGACGTCGACCAGCTGCTCCGCGCCGGGGCGGACAAGGTCAGCGTCAACACCGCCGCGATCGCGCGTCCGGAGCTGCTCGAGGAGCTCAGCAGGCGCTTCGGCTCCCAGTGCATCGTCCTGTCCGTCGACGCCCGGACGGTGCCGGCGGGCGAGGCCCCCACACCATCGGGATGGGAGGTCACCACCCACGGTGGCCGCCGGGGCACCGGGATCGACGCCGTCGAGTGGGCCCGGCGTGGCCAGGAGCTGGGGGTGGGGGAGATCCTGCTCAACTCGATGGACGCGGACGGCACCAAGGCGGGTTTCGACCTGGACATGGTCCGTGCGGTCCGTGCGGCGGTGACGATCCCCGTGATCGCCTCCGGCGGGGCCGGCGCGGTCGAGCACTTCGCCCCCGCGGTCAAGGCCGGCGCCGACGCCGTTCTCGCGGCCAGCGTCTTCCACTTCGGCGAGATGACGATCGGCGACGTGAAGAGGGCCATGGCGGCCGAGGGGATGACGGTCCGATGAGTGATCCGGCCCTGGACCCGACCATCGCCGACCGGCTCACCCGGAACGCGGAGGGTCTGATCGCTGCCGTCGTGCAGGACGCGACCTCCGGTCGGGTCCTCATGATGGCGTGGATGGACGACGCCGCCCTCGCCGAGACGCTGGCCACGCGGCGCGGGGTGTACTACTCGCGCTCGCGCGGGACGCGGTGGGTCAAGGGGGAGACCTCCGGCCACGTGCAGCACGTGCGCAGAGTGGAGATCGACTGCGACGGCGACACCGTCCTGCTGAAGGTGGACCAGACCGGGGCAGCCTGCCACAACGGCACGGTCAGCTGCTTCGACACCGACACACTCCTCGGGGAGGACTGAGCCCGTGCCCTTCATCCAGATCAACCAGCTCGACGGGATGGACCCCGAGTCCAAGTCCCGGGTGATCGAGGCCGTCACAGCCGCCTACGCCGAGGCCGCGGGCAAGGACCCGGCCAAGGTGTGGGTGCTCGTCAACGACATGCCGCACGACTCGTTCGGGATCGGCGGCCGGGTCGTCGGATGAGTACCAGGACCACCACCTTCGAGCAGTTCCGGGCGCTCGCCTCGGGCCACCGGGTCGTCCCCGTGGTGCGCACGGTGCTCGCCGACTCCGAGACGCCGCTCTCCGCGTACGACAAGCTCGCGGCCGACCGGCCCGGGACCTTCCTGCTGGAGTCGGCCGAGCACGGCCGGTCGTGGTCGCGGTGGTCGTTCATCGGCTGTGGGTCTGCCGCGGCGTTGACCGTCGACGACGCGGGTGAGGCCATGTGGTTGGGGCACGTGCCCGCGGGGGCTCCGACGGGCGGAGACCCGCTCGACGCCCTGCGCCGGACCCTGGACCTGCTGAGGACCGACCAGATCGAGGGCCTGCCGCCGCTGACGTCCGGGCTGGTGGGTTACCTCGGGTACGACATCGTGCGCCGACTCGAGCGCATCACACCGGACACCACCGATGACCTCCACATCCCCGAGCTCGTCCAGATGCTGGCCACCGACCTGGCGGCGTTCGACCACCACGAGGGCCGGATCCACCTGATCGCCAACGCGGTCAACTGGGACGGCAGCGACGACCGGGTCGAGGAGGCCTACGCCGACGCGGTGGCCAGGGTGGACTCGATGACGGCGAGGCTCGCGGCTCCCGGCGCCGGCGGGGTCAGCGTCTTCGACACACCGGATCCGCGGATGCGCCGCCGCACCGACGAGTCGACCTACCACGAGCGGGTGGCCGACATCATCGAGCAGATCTACTCCGGGGAAGCCTTCCAGGTGGTGCTCAGCCAGCGCTTCGAGGTCGACACCTCGGCCTCGCCGAGAGACGTCTACCGGATCCTGCGCACGACCAATCCGAGCCCCTACATGTATCTGATGACGGTCCCGGACGGCAGCGGGGACGACGGCTTCGGTGGCACCGCGTTCACCATCGTCGGATCGAGCCCCGAGGCCCTGGTCAAGGTGCAGGACGGGCTGGCCACGACCCATCCGATCGCCGGGACCCGGCCGCGGGGTGAGGACGACGAGCACGATGTCCTGCTGGCCAAGGACCTCGTGGAGGACGCCAAGGAGAACGCCGAGCACCTCATGTTGGTGGATCTGGGTCGCAACGACCTCGGCCGCGTCTGCGAGCCGGGCTCCGTCGTCGTGACCGAGTTCCGCCAGGTCGAGCGGTACAGCCACGTGATGCACCTGGTCTCCACCGTGACGGGCCGCCTGGCGGAGGGGCGCACGGGCATCGACGCCGTCACGGCCTGTTTCCCGGCCGGCACCCTGTCGGGCTCGCCCAAACCCCGCGCGCTGCAGATCATCGAGGATCTCGAGGACACCCGTCGCGGGGTCTACGGGGGAGTGGTCGGCTATGTGGACTTCGCCGGCAACGCCGATCAGGCGATCGCCATCAGGTCCGCGGTGCTCAAGGACGGGACCGCCTACGTCCAGGCCGGTGCCGGGATCGTCGCCGACTCGGTCGCCGCGTCCGAGGACGAGGAGTGCCGCAACAAGGCGATGGCGGTCCTCCGCGCCGTCGCGGCGGCGGACACCCTGAGACCCGCGGGCCCCACGGGAGGCGCTGCGGGCGCGGACACGCCGGGGGAGGGCCGGTGACCCAGAACGCCCGGCTCCG
>NZ_JAALEA010000453.1 GCF_014145145.1 Dietzia cercidiphylli | reverse complement strand
GGTGAAGGCGGACGCCTACGGCCACGGCGCCGTGCCGGTCTCGCTCGCGGCGCTGCGCGGTGGGGCGGACGCGCTGGGCGTCACGACGATCGCCGAGGCAGTGCAGCTGCGTGACGCGGGCATCGACGCCGAGATCCTGGCCTGGTTGTTCGGGGTGGGTGACGACGTCGGCGTGGCGCTCGAGGCGGATGTGGACCTGGCGGTCCCGAGCCCGGGCCACCTCGACACCGTTCTCGACGCCGCCCGGCGTACCGGCCGCCGCGCCAGGGTGACCCCCAAGATCGACACCGGGCTCGCCCGCTCCGGCATCACCCTCGACGAGTGGCCCTCCCTGCTCGACCGGCTGGTCGCCGCCTCCGACGAGGGCCTCATCGAGGTGACCGGGCTGATGGCGCACTTCGCGCACGCCGACGATCCGGGCAACCCGGTGATCGACCAGCAGGTCGACCGTCTGCACGCGTGCGTGGCGCAGGCCCGCGCCCGCGGGGTGCGGTGCCCGGTCAACCACCACGCCAACTCCGCGGCCACCCTGACCCGCCCGGACGACGGCTTCGAGATGGTCCGCCCCGGGATCGCCCTCTACGGGCTCAACCCGGTCGACGGTCTCGAGGCGGAGCTGGTCCCGGCCATGACGTTCTCCGCCGAGGTCCTGATGGTCAAGCGCATCGCCGCCGGTCAGGGGGTGAGCTACGGGCACACGTGGCACGCCCCGCGGGACACCACGGTGGCCCTCGTGGCGGCGGGGTACGCCGACGGGGTGTGGCGACTGCTCTCGGGCAGGCTCGACGTGTCGATCCACGGACGCCGGTACCCGAACGTCGGCCGCGTCTGCATGGACCAGTTCGTCGTCGACCTGGGACCGGACCCGGGCGACTCGGTCCGCGCGGGGGACACCGCCGTCCTGTTCGGTACCGGCTCCGACGGGGGCCCCACCGCCGCCGAGTGGGCCCGCACCCTCGGGACCATCCACTACGAGGTCGTCACAGCCGTCCGAGGCCGAGCGGTGCGCCAGCACGTTCTCGGGGCCCGCCACGCCAGCGGCGGGCAGAGGGAGGGTTCGCTATGAGTGGAGAAGACGACTCGCCCGGGCGCCGGAGGTCGATGCCCCGGCTCCGGTGGCCCCGGCGCCCTTCCCGGTCCGCTGCGGGGGATCCCGTCGAGGTCCGGTCACCCGAACTGGTGGGCGGGGAGACCGGGGACGCCGAGTCCGTCGAGGAGCAGATCCGGGCCCCGGGCGGTCTCGCCGCGGGTCTGAGCGCCCTCGGCGCCGCGACGATCGGATCCGTGGGCACGCTCCTCCCGGGACGCCGGGCAAGTGACCCGTGGGCCGGCGAGGACATGTGGGAGCTCGGGGTCGACCGGGGTTCGATGGTCGCCGCCTCGGACGGTGTCCCGCTCGCGGTGCGGGAGGCCGGCCCGACCGACGCGCCGATGACCGTGGTGTTCGCCCACGGGTACACGCTGTCGATGGACTCCTGGCACTTCCAGCGCCGGCACCTCCAGGACCGATTCGGCTCCGAGGTCCGCCTGGTCTTCTACGATCAGCGCGGTCACGGACTCAGCGGCAAGAGCTCGCGCGACAACTCGACCATCGCCCAGCTGGCGTCCGACCTCAACTCGGTGATCTCCGCCACGGCGCCGACCGGCCCGATCGTGGCGATCGGCCACTCCATGGGGGGCATGACGGTCCTCGGCTACGCCGTCCGCCACGAGGACGCGGTCCGCGAGCGCGTGCTCGGCGTGGGGCTGGTCGCCACGGCGATGGCGGAACTGTCGGAGTCGGGCCTGGGTGCCGTGCTCGACAGCAGGGCCGTCAGCAGATTCGTGGGCCTCGCCGGCCGCACGCCCGCGGTGTTCACCAGCAGCCGCAGGGCCCTCGGGGCGATCATCTCGCCGTTCATCTACGGCGGCTCGTTCGGCGACCCGGCCAAGATGAGCCCGACCGTCGCCAGGTTCGTGGACAAGCTCATCGCCTCGACGGACGTCCTGACGATCGCGAACTTCTTCGAGACCCTCACCCAGCACGACGAGTCCGCGGCCGTGCCCGTGCTCCGCGACGTGCGCACCACGGTGTTGTGCGGGGACCGCGACCTGCTCACCCCCCTCGACCGCTCGGTGGACATCGCCGAGGCGCTGCCGGACGCCGAGTTCGTGGTGGTCCCCGGAGCGGGGCACATGGTGATGTTGGAGGAGCCCGCGCACGTGTCGGAGGTCCTCGGCGACCTCATCGCGGACGCCATCGTCGAGTGGCGCGCACGCACGCGGGAGAAGTCGAGCGGCACCGAATCGTCGAAGGGCACCGGATCGTCGAGTGGCTCAGGATCGTCG
>NZ_JAALEA010000452.1 GCF_014145145.1 Dietzia cercidiphylli | reverse complement strand
TGAGTATTTGGAGGCTTGGGGGCCACCGGATATTGCCTCTGGGGGCCAGCAGTATTGCCGTTGGGGGCCAGTGACCGCGTCTGTCGGGGCCACTGGCCTCCCGTCGGCGTCTGGCTAGTGGTTCGCGGCGGTGTGTTCTCGCATGTTGTGCGTGCCGGTGTCGATCCAGAGGGTGTTGTGGACGATGCGGTCCATGATCGCGTCGGCGTGCACTCCGGAGCCGAGGCGTTGGTGCCAGTCCTTCTTGGCGTACTGCGTGCAGAAGACCGTGGATCCGGTGTCGTAGCGGCGCTCGAGTAGCTCCAGGAGCATGCTGCGCATTGCGTCGTCGGGGTGGTCGAGGAGCCATTCGTCGATCACCAGTAGGGAGAATGCGGCGTACTTTTTGAGGAACTTCATCTGCCCCTGAGGCCGATCCTTCGCCAGGGCCCAAGCCTCTTCGAGATCGGGCATCCGGATGTAGTGCGCCCGGATCCGGTGCTGGCAGGCCTGCTTGGCCAGGGCGCACCCGAGGTAGGACTTGCCGGAGCCGGTGAAGCCCTGGAACACCACGTTCTGCTGGCGTTCGATGAACGAGCAGGTCGCCAGTTGAGCGATCATGGCCCGGTCCAGGCCGCGCTCCTCGATCAGGTCGACTCGTCGCAGGTCAGCTCCCGGATACCGGAGCCCGGCCCGGCGGATCAACCCGTCGACCTTGGAGTGGTTGAACGTCTCGTGGGCGTGATCGACCACGAGCTGCATGCGGTCCTCGAACGTCATCCCGAAGACGTGGGTGTCGTCCTGGGCCTCGATCGCCTCTAGCAGTGGTTCGGCGCCCATCTCGCGGAGCTTGCGCTTGGTCTCGATATCGATCGCGGTCATCGGGCACCTCGGGCGTAGTAGTCGGCGCCGCGGACGTATCCGCCGATCTCGTCTGGTTCCTCGCGTGGTGGCCGCAGGGCGGCGGTCTTGTCCTGCCCGGTGGCCAGGATCGGCTGCACGTGCGCATACCGGGGCGAGCGCACCGGCCCGGTCAGAGCCAGTGCGCAGGCCGCTTCGACCCGCTCTGCCGAGTAGCGCCGCGAAAGCCGCAGCACCGCCAGGGCGGCGTCGAGTCCCTGCTCGTCGATGGGGACGGACTCGAAGATCCGGCTCACCACGATCTGGGCGGCCGGGCCGATCCGCTCGGCCCACGCACGGGTGCGGGCCGCGTCCCACTGCTGGTAGCGCTCACCGGCGGGAAGGTCGGCGGCGTTGGTGCGATACGAACCTGCCGCCCCTTCGGGCAGCAGCAGGTGGCTGGAAATCCTCTCGGTCCCGAGGTAGATCTCCAGCGTGCGGGCAGTGATCCGCAGATCGACCTTCGCCCCGATATGCACCAGGGGTGCCGAGTAGTAGTTTCGCTCGAACACCACGTGAGCGTTGCGGCCGACCCGGCGCCCGTAGAGCCACCGGCTGATCTCGAACCCCACCGCCGGCAGTGGCGTCAGCAGTGGCTGCTCCTCGGCCGTGAACACGCTGTGGCGGGATCCGGGGCGTTTCTGGAATGGCTGCCGGTTGTAGGCGTCCATCCGCTGCCCGATCGCGGCCTCGAGCTCCGGGAGCGAACCGAACTGCTGGTCCCGCAGTCCGGCGATGACCCAGGTCGCCACATGCGCGACGGTGTTCTCGGCCCCAGATTTGTCTTTGGGGCGCCGTATTCTGCCTGGTAGGACCGCTGCTGAGTAGTGGGCGGCCATCTCCCGGTAGGCGTCGTTGAGCACGATCTCCCCGTCTCGCGGGTGTTTGATCACGCCGGTCTTGAGGTTGTCGCACACGATCCGCGGCACCGAACCACCGAAGTTCTCGAACATCGCCACGTGCGCCCGCAGCCAGGCGTCTTGCTTCATGTCGATCGCGGGCCAGACGAAGGCGTACCGGCTGAACGGCAGGCACGCCACGAACAGGTACACCCGCCTCGAGGTGCCGGTGACCGGGTCGACCAGCTCCATCGTGGGGCCGGACCAGTCGACCTCGATCGTCTGCCCGGCCTTGTGCCCGACCCGCGAGGCGGCGCCGGTGACCAGCACATGCCGCTGGTAGGTCTTACAGAACCGGTCATAGCCCATCGCCGGCGAACCCGAGGTGGCGCAGCGATCGGTGTACTCGCCGTGCAGCAACTTCAGCGTCACCCCGACCCGGGCCATCTCTCGGTGCACGTGCTCCCAGTCGGGCTGGGCGAACACGCTCTCGTGCTCCCCGCGGCCCGGGAACAAGCGCGCGTACACCTGGCTGTCGGCGAGGTCGGCCACATCGTCCCACGTCACCTCGTGCGCATCGGCGGCCTCCAAGACCGCGGTGACGCTCTTGCGGGACATGCCCTGCGAGGCCGCGATCGCCCTGCCGGACAGGCCCTCGCTGCGAAGCTGCAACACGAGCTTCGCTCTAATTTTCCGTACCATCACCAAGTGCTCCTTCCGCCACGTGCCCTATACACATGGCGGGAGGAGCCTAGAGTCGGTGGCCCCCACGGACGCCGCTACTGGCCCCCAAGCGCAATATTCGCGCAAACAGCCGGTGGCCCCCAGAGGCAATAGCCCTGGCCCCCAGTGAGACGAATATTCA
>NZ_JAALEA010000451.1 GCF_014145145.1 Dietzia cercidiphylli | reverse complement strand
CGGCCACGTCGCCGGAGTCCAGGAGGGAGCCGTCGTGGAACCGCACCTGATCGCGCAGCCGGACGGTCCAGGTGAGCCCGTCCGCGCTGACCTCCGGCACCTGCGCGGCCAGGGCGGGTTCGAGCCGGGGCAGCGTGGAGTCGTCGACGGCGACCGGGCGCAGGAGCCCCTCGTACAGCGGGGAGACGCCGGTCGATCCGTACCCGGACACGGGATTGAACTCGCCGGGGTCGCCAGCGTCGGCCAACACGATCTGACCGGTGTTCTCCGACGCCGGGGCGGGGGTCGCGCAGCCCGACGCGGCGAGGGCCGACGCGAGTCCGACGCAGACGGCGGCGTACAACGGTCTCACAGACGCACTCCTGCCAGGGCTAGGGTAGGTGTCCGGCTGGACACATAGTTCGCAGAGCGTAGCGAGCGGATGTGTCGCTGCTGTTACACCGGAGAGCGTCTGAACACGCCTGGTGTTAAGCCTGATGCGTGGGGGAGCGATGGATCTGACCGACTGGGCCGAGCGCTTCGAGCTGCTCGGCGACCCCACCAGGCTGGGGCTCCTCGCACACATGCACCACGTGGGCCCCGGTGTCGCGACCGTCTCCGACCTGGCCGAGGCCGCCGGGATCACCCGCAACGCCGCCTCCCAGGCGCTGCGGATCCTCCGGGACAGGGGCTGGGTGCGCGCCGCCCGGGACGCCGACGACGGCAGGGTGGTCCGCTACTCGCTCGCCGACGACACCGTGCACCGCATCCTGCACCTCATGGGCGCCCGCCACCACTGAGCCCGTAACGGGCGGCGCGTTCCCGCGAAACACCGGCGCAATCTCGCCCCGCCACGATGTGCTCATGGAGACCGTCGCCGAGACCGTGAGCCGGTGGCGCGCCGAGGGGATCCCCTGCGCGCTCGCCCGTGTCGTGGCCACCGGGGGCTCGGCTCCGCTGGCCTCCGGCACCGCGATGGCCGTGTCCGCGACCGGTGAGGTGATCGGCGGCGTCTCCGGCGGCTGCGTGGACGGGGCGGTGTACACGCTGTGCCGGGAG
>NZ_JAALEA010000450.1 GCF_014145145.1 Dietzia cercidiphylli | reverse complement strand
CAACGTGGTGGCCCCCTCCCCGTCGCGGGCCAGCTGACGGGTCAGGTCCAGACACACGGCCTCGAGGGCCCGCCGCAGCTCCGCCGCGTCCACCGGCCCGGCCGCGCCGCTCGCCAGCGCGATCGCGGTGTCGGAGGTCGAGGTGTCGGTGTCGACGGACAGGCAGTTGAACGTGTCGTCCACCGCACCTCTGAACACGGTGTCCAGCACACCGGGCTCCACGGCGGCGTCGGTGAAGATCACGGCGATCATCGTGGCCATGTCGGGTTCGATCATCCCGACCCCCTTGGCGATGCCCACCACCCGGGCGGGCGCGCCCGTCGTCGTCGTCACCTCCACCTGCGCTGTCTTGGGGTGGGTGTCCGTCGTCATCATCGCGCTGGCCAGGGCGACAGCGTCGGCGTCGAAGTCGGCACCGGCCAACCCGTCGAGATGGGAACGCAGGATCGGCATGGGGTACCGCCGGCCGATCACGCCGGTCGAGGCGATGAGCAGCTCTTCCGGCGCGACCCCCACGGCTCCGGCCGCCCGCTCGAGGACCTCGCGTGCGTCCGCCATGCCCTGTTCGCCGGTGGCGACGTTGGCGTTCTTGGCCACCACCACGACGCCCCGTGCCCGGCCGCCGGCAGCGTTCTCCCGGCTGAGCACCACAGAGGGCCCGGCGAAGAGAGAGCGGGTGAATACCGCGGCGGACGCCACCTGCGGGCCGTCGTTGACGACGACGAAGACGTCGTCCCCGCGCTCCCGCAGGCCCGCCGACCCCGCGTGGGCCCGGAAGCCCGCGGGCAGGGGGATCGATGCGGGCGCGTCAGCGGCGTGCGGTGTCATGCCGCCCATTGTCTCCCACGGGATCGCCCGGCACATCGCGACGCCCCATCCCGCCGCTCGACGGACCCGCGCGCGGCGCCCCCGCCGCGGTCGACCTCCGTAATGTGAGTTGAATTACGTGAGAAATGCCGACGGATCGTTACGCAGCAAATATGAACGCTTTCTTGCGCGTCAATTCCGCCGATAGGCCCCTTCCCGGAAAGAGCTTGCGGTCACGGCCGTAACGCTTCCCCGGCGATTCGGGATGTACATCGCGAGTCCGAACCAAGGACTGCACTACGAGCGCGGCCCACCCGGCGCCGCGCACTGACGAAAGGGGTCCCTCATGGGTTCCATCGAAGACATCGCTTACGGTTCGCTCGGCCTCGCCGGTGAGGTCATCGGCACCGGCTCCGCCGCCGCCACCGGCCTCCTGGCCGCCGGTTCGTCCGCGGCCAACGGGTTCCTGGGCCTCCCGGAGTCGTTCCTGGACTTCGTGTTCGGGATCTTCAACAGCGCTTCCTGATCGACGGTTGACGTCGGGCCCCGAGCCCGACCTCACCTCCTCGACGCCGGCATCCGCCTTCGGACGGATGCCGGCGTCGTGCATTTCCTCGCCTCTTCCCGCCCGGACCCCTCAGCACATTCGCCGACATTCGGCTATTGAGACATAGATCACATTAAAGCGATTCGGGCGGACTTCCTGCACGAGTAAAAGAACTCCATCCGCTAAAACCCCGGAAAGACGCCCCACCGCGTGAATCCGGCCGACGGACTACGTACGGTCCGGAAGTGAGTTCTCGATGGACTGATCGAGTTCGCGAGAGCTTCACAGACCGAGCGGCGTTCCGGCGCCGCCCCCCTGACGAAAGGACCATCACATGGGTTCCGTTTCCGAGTTCATCGACGGCATCGCGACCGGCTCCTCCGCTGTCAACACCGGCTCCGACGTGGTCGACGGCGGCACCGACCTGTTCGCCGAGGTCCTCGGCTTCTTCACCGACCTCCTCGGCAACCTGGGCTCCTGAGCCGGCGCGCCTGACGGCGCGATGCCCGGGATCGGCTCCGGCCGACCCGAGCCGCCCGCGACACCGGCCTCCGCTTCGGCGGGGGCCGGTGTCCGCATTTCCGGCGCCCGCATCACCCGCCGGCGCCGGTAGCCTCGTCCCCATGCAGCTCGACCTGTCCCGTCACGTCGCCGCCGACCCCGCCACCGTCTGGGCCGTGCTCACCGACATCCCCTCCGCCCACCTCACCCTCAGCGGGGTGCTCGCGGTCGAGATCCTCACCGACGGCCCGTACGAGCCCGGGCTGCGCTGGCGGGAGACGCGGAAGATGTTCGGCATGAAGTCCACCGAGGAGATGATGGTGCTCGCGGCCGAGCCACCGAACGCCACCACGATCGTCGCCGAGAACGGCGGCACCGAGTACAAGACGGTGTTCACCATCTCCCCGGACGCCGACGGCGGCTCGACGCTGCGCATGCGCTTCGGCGCCCACACCGCCCACGCCCCCGCGGCCTCCCGCGTAGCGATGATGGTGATGGGGCGGTTCGCCGAGAGGTCGACCCGCCGAGCCATGGGACAGGACCTCGCCGATATCGCCGCCGAGGCCGAGCGCCGCGTCGGATGATCCCGGCCGCCGCGAATACGCTTCAGCGCGGTAGCGGCTTCGCGGCCCGGTCCCACAGTTCGGTCACCACTTCCACGGCCGAACGGTTGGCATAGGCATCGGCGGCTCGCCAGCGTGATCCCGCCCACAGCGGTGGGACGTCGTCGTCCCCGGCCTCAGCCGCTGCACTGCGCAACGGCCCGGTCAGCACGTGCAGGTACGGGTACGCCGGCGGCGCTACCTGATCGAACCCGGCCACGAACCCGTTGACCAGCGCACGGGCGTAGCGTCCGGTGTAGCAGCGGGTCGGCCGCGACTCGATGAACCGCGGATCGGCGAGCGCCGCCCGGTGCAGCGCGCCCGTGCCCGCCTCCGGGGTGCGGAGCAGCACGGTGCCCAGCTGGACGCCGTCCGCCCCAGCCTCGAGAGCCGCGGCGACGTCCTCCGGCGTACTGATCCCGCCGGCGGCCACGAACTGCGCGTCCGGCAGCGCGTCACGGACCGCCCGCACGAGCTCCACGGTGGTGATCTCGTCCGGCGCCTCGCCGATCGTGGTGGTGGACCGGTGGCCGCCGGCCTCCGAGGACTGCACGGAGAGCCAGTCGGCACCCGCCTCGACCGCGCGGTGGGCGTCCCGAACCCCTGCGACGGTGACGACGACCGCGGTGCCCACCTCCTGCAACGCCTCGACCACGTCACGGCCGGGGATGCCGAAGGTGAACGAGACCACCGCGACGGGATCGACGACGAGCGCCGCGAGGGTGGCGTCCTGGTCGAAGTCGGTGAAGCCCGGCCCCTCTGCCAGCGTGATCCCCAGCCGGTCGGCGACCGGCCCGATCGCGGCCGCGTAGCGGTCGACGGCCTCCGGCCCCCCGACCTCGGCCAGGGCCGCATCGGAATCGGCACGATCCACCAGGAAGACGTTCACTCCGAACGGGACGTCGGTGATCTCCCGCACCCGCGCGATCGCCGCCCGGGTGCCCGCGGCGTCGAGGTAGCCCGAGCCGATCATCCCGAGCCCGCCCGCCTCACCGACCGCCGCGAGGAGCTCGGGGGTCGTGGGCCCGCCGGCCATCGGCGCCCCGATCACGGATCGACGGAGGTCGGACGGC
Source organism: Dietzia cercidiphylli (assembly GCF_014145145.1). Classification (GTDB taxonomy): domain Bacteria; phylum Actinomycetota; class Actinomycetes; order Mycobacteriales; family Mycobacteriaceae; genus Dietzia; species Dietzia natronolimnaea. Next base: position 3,191 of record NZ_JAALEA010000450.1, on the reverse strand, counting down.
ATCAACCGGGGCAGGCCCCGGCGGGACCGCGGGTGGGGGGTCCGGGTGTGGTGCTCGGTCATGTCTGCGACGCTACGCCCGGGTTCACCGCCCGGCTGCGGGAGGCCGAGTAGACCACACCGCCGACCACCGACTGCCGGAGCACCATCGCAGACGTGGGGTGACGTCGGGTGGCGTCGCGCCCGCCCGCGCTGTGCATTCGGCGCTCTGCCGCCCTGGGTATTCGGCGCGCTGCCGCCCGGTGCGTACCGGATACATTGGAGGTCGTGTCCTTCTCCCGCCGGCTCCGTCTGACGGTCGCCGCATCGGTCGTGGGGCTGGTGCTGGCCGGGTGCGGCGCCGACGAGTCTGCGGAACCCGTCGCCGCCCCCGCCGCCGACTCCTCCGCCGCACCCCCCGCCCGTGCCGAGCTGACCCCGCCGCCCGCGCCCCGGTGTGAGTCGCCGCTGGACTCGCTGACCCCACGCCAGCGGATCGCGCAGCTGTTCACCGTGGGCGTGAGCTCGATGGCCGACGCCCGCCACGCGGTGGAGCAGTACGGCGTCGGCGGAATCTTCCTCGGCGGTGACGTCGTCGGGGAGGTGGTCTCCGGCGACGACCTCGCCCGACTGCAGCAGGACACGGAGCTCCCGCTTTTGGTGGCGATCGACGAGGAGGGCGGGCGGGTGTCCCGCATCGCCCCCTACGCCGGGCCGATGCCGTCCGCCCGGGTCATGGCCGCCACGATGAGCCCGGAGGAGGTCCGCGCGGCTGCTCGGGACCGCGGAGAGTTTCTCCGCGGGATGGGCGTCACCGTCGACTTCGCCCCCTCCGTCGATGTATCCGACCAGCCGGACGGGGCCGTGATCGGCGACCGGTCCTTCTCTCCGGACCCGGCCCGCGTGGTCAGCTACGCGCGCGCCTTCGCCGCCGGCCTCGCGGACGCCGGGGTGACGCCGGTGTTCAAGCACTTCCCCGGCCACGGCCGTTCGTCGGGGGACAGCCACTACGAATCGGTGACCGTCCCACCGCTGGACCAGCTCCTCCCCCACGACCTCCGGCCGTTCTCCGAACTCGCCAGGACCCCCGGCGCCGGGATGATGCTCGGGCACCAGCAGGTACCCGGCCTCACGGGGATCGACCGGCCCGCCTCGCTCTCCCCGGCCGCCTACCGGCTGTTGCGCGAGGGCCACGGATACGGGGCCCCGCCCTTCGACGGCGCGATCTTCACGGACGACCTGTCAGGGATGCGCGCCGTCACGAACGACTTCCCACTTCCCCGAGCCGTGACCGAGTCGCTCATCGCCGGGGCCGACTCCCCGCTGTGGATCACCACCGCCGGGATCCCCGAGGCTCTCGACTCCGTTGAACGCGCCATTGCCGAGGGCGCACTGACCAGGAACGACCTCCACCGCTCCCTGGCCCGGATGGCCGCCCTCCGCGGGATCCCCGGTTGCCTGAGCTGGCCGGCCACCGGGCAGGTGGCGCAGGCGGGGTCGCTCGCCGCCCCCGTCCCCGACCTCCCGCACCGTGGTGCTCCGCCCGGCCTACCCGTTCTGCCCGGATAGCCGGAACCGCAGGGCCCGCTCAGTCCGCCGGGGTGACCCCGCGCCCGGAACGTCAGGTCACCGTCTCGCGCGTCCAGACTCCGGAGCTGCCACGCCGGTGCGAATCCGTCAGGTGCGTGTCGACCACCCCGATGGCCTCCATCAACGCGAACACCGTCACCGGCCCCACGAAGCTGAATCCCCGCCGCTTGAGATCCTTGGCCAGCGCCTCCGACTCCGGGGATCGGCTGGGCACCTCATCCATGGTCCGGGGCTGCGGTGTCTGTTCCGGCCGGTACGACCAGATCAGTTCCCCGAGACCGCCCTCGGTCCTCAGCGCGATCACGGCCCGGGCATTGGTGACCGCCGCGTCGATCTTGCGTCGATTGCGCACGATCCGCTCGTCGGCCATGAGCCTGGCGACGTCGGCGTCCCCGAAGCCCGCGACCGCATCGGGCGAAAACCCGGCGAACGCCTCCCGGAACGCCGGACGCTTGCGCAGGATCGTCACCCAGCTCAGGCCGGACTGGAAGCCCTCCAGGACGAGCCGCTCGAAGAGCCCCGCCTCGTCGCGGACCGGCATCCCCCATTCGGTGTCATAGTACTCCCGCAGCAGCGGGTCCCGTGCAGCCCAGGGCGGGCGCCTCAGCCCGTCCTCGCACAGCACGGTCCCGGCGCCGGTGGTCCCGGCACCGGTGGTCACTGCGGCGGTGCCGGTCGTAGCGGCGGTGGAATCCTGGGTCTGCATGTGGTCTCCCGAGTTCATCCGAGCACCCGTGTGGTGATCACCGTCACCATAGGATCCGGCTACGACAGCACCCCGGTGAGCTGGGTGATCCGCACCGCCGCCAGAGCGAGCAGCGCCAGGCCCACCACCAGGGTGAGCGCGCGCCCGGCCACGCGGCCGTAGGACAGGAACCGGTCGATGCGGCGGGTGGCCGCACCGATCCCGCCCGAACGAACTCGTGCCAGCGCGATGATCAACGCCGTGCTCGGCAGGATCGCGATGATCGCGAAGAACAGGATCTGCAGCAGCTTGGACCACCACGGGGACTCGGCGAACGAGATGAGGACCATCCCGGCCGCGAACGGCGCCGACGTGGCCGACTGGATGATGCCCAGCACGACGCCGGTGACCATGATCCCGAACTTCTGCAGAACGTTCTGGGTGAGCGGCGCCTCGACGCTCTCCTCCTTGGCCTCCGCGGGCTTGCGCAACCCCATGACGGTGATCACCAGACCGATGAGACCCAGGGCCACCATCGCCCAGAGGTTGTGGAACAGACTGCGGACGAACTCCTGGTTGTTGCCGATCACCCACACCGACACCAGCGAGAGGAGCACGATGCCGCAGAACGCACCGCCGGTGAACCGCGCGGCCCGGGGCGCGAAGGGCACGCCACGCCCGGCCGAGGTCAGCCACAGCCCCGCGATCACAGCGAAAGCCAGAAGGTTGACCGAATCGATCGCCGCGAATCCCAGCAGGCTGAGGTAGTACTGCACCGCCGATACCCTACCGGCGCCTGTCCGGACGCGGACCTCGGCTGTCGTGGGGAGCGCCGTCGTCGCCGGGGTCGCGCCCGTCGTCGTCGTCGCCCTCGGCGTCGTCCTCCTCCCGCCCCGGTCGGCCGAACACCGACCGCTCCCGCCGCCGCCGCACGTCCA
>NZ_JAALEA010000044.1 GCF_014145145.1 Dietzia cercidiphylli | reverse complement strand
ATCACCTGCTCGTGCACCGCGTCGGCCTCCACGTGCTCGGCGTAGAAGTGCACGCACTCCTCCGGGGCCCCCATCCGCCGCAGGCCCGCCACGAGCCGCGCCGATCCGGGGGACGAGGTGATCTCGATGGCGGCGAAGTGGCCGATCGCGGCCCCGCGCAGCGACCGGTGCAGCCCGAACAGCGACATCAGGTTGACGGTCGACAGAGTCGCCGCCGACACCCGGTCGAGGTATCCCAGGTAGGTGGCGTCCAGCCCGGCGGCGGTCATGAGGTCGGCCCAGAGCTGCTGGTGCACCCGTTCGCCGCGGCCCCCGCCGAACTCGTCGAACTCCACGGCGACGAACGAGGCCTTGGCCTGCCCCTGCAGTCGGGGGATGGCGAACGCGTGGGGGTCGCCCTCCTTGAGGTGGTACAGAGACCGGTGGGCCAAATACTCGCGCAGCTGGTCCCAGGTGCCCTCGTCCTTGAAGTACCAGGACGGGCCGGTGCCGGAGGTCGCCTCCACGGACAGTGCGTCCATCTCCGCCACCGGGTCCTCGCCGGGCTCGACGGCTCCCCGGAGGTGATCAAGGAACAGGGTCTCCAGTGCGCGCCGCAGCCGCAGGAGCTCGGGGTCCCATTCCAGGTCGGCGTCGACCCCGGCGAAGCCCCGGTAGTGGAGCTCGTAGAGCGTGTACAGCGCGAGCTGCAGATCGCGGCCCAGCGGATCGGTGTCCGCCGGCACGCCCGGGAGCCTGTCTGTCCGGCCCGTCGACAGCGCCGTGACCACGGCCTGCGAGAGCGGCCCGCTCGCCGCGGGCAGGGTCGGGGCGGAGAAGGTCGGGGCGATCTCGGTCGGGGCGGCTGTCATGCCCCTCTGTCTACCCGCGATCGCGGTGGTCCTCCACCGGCTCGGCGGGCCGCTCACCCCGTCGGCCGGTCATCCCGCCGGTCGGTCCGTCCTCGCGAAGGCGTCGAAGATCCGGGCGCCGTGGGGCAGTGCGGCCTCGTCCAGCACGAACCCGGGATGGTGCAGGTCGGTCTCCTCGGACTCGCCGTCCCACACCCCCAGCCGCAGGTAGACGCCGGGGATCTCCTCGGTGTACCAGGCGAAGTCCTCGCCTCCGCTGGACTGGACGGCGGTGCCCACCCCGTCGGCACCGAGCACCTGCTCGACGGCCGACGCGGCCAGGTCGGCGCAGGTCTCGTCGTTGACCACCGGCGGCACGCCCTGGACGTAGTCGACCTCGGCGCGGACCCCGTAGGTCGCGGCGATCGTCTCGACGGCCTCGCGGACGACGGGCTCCGCCGTGGCCCACACGTCGCGGTCGGCGCTGCGCAGCGTGCCCCACAGCTGCCCCGAGTCGGGGATGACGTTGGGTGCGGTCCCTCCGGCCTTGACCGAGGCCCAGGTCAGGACCGTGCCCGAGCGCGGATCGATCGTCCGATCCACCACGGCGGTCACCCCCGTGACGATCTGCGCCAGGGCGAAGACCGTGTCCTGGGTCTCGTGCGGCCGGGCGGTGTGCCCGCCGTCCGAGTGGACCGTGATGCCGATCTTGGCGTTGGACGAGGTGATGGCGCCGCCGGTGACGCCCACCTCGCCCACGCGGCGGTGCGGGTCGCAGTGCAGGGCGATGATGCGGTCCACGCCCTCCACCACGCCCTCCTCGACGCAGTCCTTGGCCCCGCCCGGCATGGTCTCCTCCGCCGGCTGGAAGATCAGGCGCACGGGTCGCGGCGGCGGGTCGGCGACCAACAGTTCGGCCGCGCCGAGGAGCATCGCGGTGTGGCCGTCGTGACCGCACGTGTGGGCGACGCCGTCGACCTCCGAGGCGAAGGGCTCGCCGGAGTCCTCGCCCATGGCCAGTGCGTCGATGTCCGCGCGCAGGGCCACGACGTCGGTCGCGGTGGCGCCGTCGGCGGCCGGGACGTCGCACCACAGGCCGGTGCCGATCCGGAACCGCGTGGGCGTCAGCCCCATGGACCGCAGCTCACCCTCGATGTAGTCGGTGGTCTCGGTCTCCTCGTAGGACAACTCGGGGTGGGCGTGGATGTGGCGCCGCCACCCGATCAGTCGTCCCTCGAACCCGTCCGCGTCGCCGGGTTCACTCTTCTTGCGTCCGAACACCGAACACCTCCTGACAGAAGTCGACCACCCGGTCCCCGAGCAGCTGCCTGTTGGCCAATTTCACGAACTCGTGACCCTCGTCCTCGAAGAGCAGCACGTCCACCGGTACGCCGCGGCGACGCAAGGCCTCCACGGCCTGCTCCGTCTCGCTGAGCGGCACATTGGTGTCGTGCGCCCCGTGGACGAAGAGCACGGGCACGTCCACGTGGTGGTACAGATGCAGAGGCGAGGCCTCCCTGAGCAGCTCCCGCTCCTGCAGCGGGTTCCCGTACTTGGGATACGCGGCGGCGGCGATCCACGGCTCGGTGGTGCGGTAGAAGGTCTGGAGATCGCTCATCCCGCACGCCGCGATGCCCCCGCGCCACCTCCCGGGGTGCCGGACCAGGGTCGCGTTGACGAGGTACCCGCCGTAGGAGCGGCCCGAGACCACCGCCCGGTCGGGGTCGGCGACGCCCGCCTCGACCAGGTGCAACAGCGCGTCCTCGACGTCGTCGATCCCCGCGAAGCGGCCGTAGCGGTCGTCGGCGTGGCTGAAGAAGCGTCCGGACCCCGTGGAGCCGCGCACGTTGGGCGCGAAGTAGGTCACGCCGATGTCGAGGTACCGGCGGGCGATGTCGTTGTACCCCGGCCGGGACTGCCCCTCGGGACCGCCGTGGAGGTGCACGACGGTGGGCGTCGGTTCCTCGGCGGGGTCTGCGCGGTACAGCCAGCCGGACAACTCCAGCCCGTCGCGGGCCGTGAAGTGGACCAGCACCGGGGCCGGATCCGGCTGCCGGGGCGGCTCTCCCGTCCACCTCCGTCTCTCGACGTCATACATGACGATGCGCGGCGGCTGGTCGAGGCTCTGCACGGTGAGTGCGAGCAACCGGCCGTCTGCCGTGAGCGTGGGGGCGGACGCGACCACCTCCGGCAGCGGGGGTCGGGCGATGGTCCGGGGACGACTCTTCCGCAGATCCAGCACCTCGATCTCGGACAGTCCGCCCCGCACGTTCCACAGCAGTACCGCCGTCGAGCGGTCCAGGCTCACCTCCACCCGGTCGAGGTCGGCATCCTCCCGGTAGGCCACCGGCCAGGACTCGGTGCTCTCCTCGTCCGCCTCCACGGCGATCAGGCCCATGCGCTCCGCGGAGTGGTCGCTGCGCACGAGCATCTTCATGGGCCGGTTCTCACCCCCGGCGTCGAGGATCACGCCGGCGTCCGTGGTGGACCCGGTGTCGACGGGCAACAGCGGCCACCACCGGCCGTCCGGGACGATCCGGAGCAGTTCGCGGTGGCCGCGGGCTCCGACCCGGAACAGGGCCGCGCCGTCGCGGGCGTGGACGAGCGCGCCCCCCATCCGGCTGTCGACCACCGTGCTCTCGCCCGTCTCCGGGTCCACCAGCCTGCCCTCGGCCAGTCCCTCGGAGTCGAAGGCGGTCAGGGCCAGCAGGTCGCCGTCCCAGCAGACGATCTGCTCGGTGGCGTCGTGGTGGGTGTCGATCGGGTAGACGTCCTTGTCCGCGGGATCGGTCGTGACCAGCCAGATCCGCTCGCGCTCACCGCCGTCGGGTGCCACCTCACAGGCCAGCCACTTGCCGTTGGGAGAGTAGGCGACTCGACGGACCGGGCCGTTGACGGGCAGCACGACGTCGCGCTCCGGCCCTGCCCCGTCGAGGCCCCCCAGGCCCAGTGGCCGCTGCACCGCCCGCGGGTATCCGGTGCGCTCGGTGACCACGCACGCCAGCATCGACCCGTCCGGGGACAGGCACGGAGAGGTGGTGTGACGGATCGCGTCCGGCCCCCCGGCGGCGTCGTCGGGTGGGCCGGCGACGTCCAGGGACTCGGCCTCCTCGGTGATCTCGGTCGTGTCATGCACGGTGGATCCAGGTGTCCTTTCCCCCGCCCCCGCTCGAGGCGTTGACGACCATCGTGCCCGCCGGAGCCACCCGTGTCAGTGCGACGGGCGGGGCGGAGGCGAGGATCTCACCCGAGTCCCCGGGTCGGAGCATGACGAACGCCCGCATGTCGACGTGTCGGCGCTGGAGTTCGTGCCCGTCGAACGTCGGCAGGGTGGACAGGGCCTGGACCTCCTGTGCGACGAATCGCTCGCCGTGCCGCCTCAGCTCGTCGCGGCGCTCGTCGAGCTCGCGGGGCGTGCACTCGGGGCCGACGGTGATCCCGGAGCCCCCGTACCCGTCGATCGGCTTGACCACGAGCTCCCCCAGCCGGTCGAGGACCTGCTTCCGCTGCTCGGGGTCGGAGCAGAGGTAGGTGTCCACCTGACCGATGAGGGGCTTCTCCCCCAGGTAGAAGTTGATGATCTCCGGCACTCGCGCGTAGATCGCCTTGTCGTCCGCCGCGCCGTTGCCGGGGGCGTTGACCACGGCCACCCCGCCCTCCGCCATCGCGCCGAGCAGACCGCGCCGCAGAACGGTTCCGTCGGCCCCCTCGGAGGAGAGCAGCATCTCCTCGTCCATACGGACGTAGAGCACGTCGACGGGGCTGCGCTCGTCGCCGTCGACGCGCCACAGTCGACTGTCCTCGACCACCAGGTGGTCGGGGGTGACGAGCGGGCCGCCGATCGCGGCCGCGACCTGGCCCAGGTCGAAGGATCCGAGCTCGTCCTCCGCGATCACCACCGCGATCGCCGGATCGTCGACGCCGTCCGGCGCGGCCGCGCGCAGCGTCTGCGTCAGCATGTCCAGGCCGACCCGGGGATCGTGGATCTCGGACCGTGCGCCGAACTCGGGGAAGCCCTCGCTGATCCGGTCGCGCAGCGCGACCGCCATGGCCAGTCCTCCGGCCATCCGCAGATTGTCCTCGAGGACGACCCACTCGCCCGGGGCGGTGGACACGAGGTCGACCCCGCACACCGGGGCGTGCAGCGCCCCGGCCGGGACCGACCGGCCGGTGGGACGGAAACCCGGTGCCCGCTCGAGGGCCTCGGCGGGGACGACACCGGCGCGGGTGATCTCGCCGGGGCCGTAGATGTCCCGGAGGAACAACTCCATCGCGCGGGCGCGCTGTTCGATCCCCGCCGAGATCCGCGCCCACTGGTCGGCCGGGATGATCCGCGGGACCGCGTCCAGGGGAAACACCTGCGGCTCGTCCCTGCCGTAGACCTTGAGCGTCACCCCGAGGTCGCGGAGGCTGTCGTCGACCGTGTCCTTGCGCTCACACAGGGTCTCGGGGCCCAGGTCCGAGACGGCCTTGAGCACGTCCACGTACTCGGGCCGCGGCACGCCGTCCTCGGTGATCGCCTCGTCGTGCACCTCCTCGGTGACGGCCTCACCCAGCGGCGAGTAGGAGGCGAGCATCGACCGCATGCCGCGGTCGTCCGCCACGTCGCGGGGCCGGATCCGGTCGACGGTCTCCGCCAGCAGGACGGCCACCACGTCGCCACGCCTCCCGCGACGGCGGTGGGCGGCGCGTTGGCGGGCCG
>NZ_JAALEA010000449.1 GCF_014145145.1 Dietzia cercidiphylli | reverse complement strand
GGTGATGGCCCGGTCGGCGGCCGCCGGGACGGTCTCGGTGGGGAACGCCATCGCCACCGCGCCGATATCGGTGCGCTGGGAGGCCAGCAGGGCACAGACCCCGCCACCGAGCCCGTGACCGGCCAGCCCGATCCGGCGGGGATCCGCGCGGACGGTCCCGCGGCCGAGCCTGGCCTGCAGGACGTCCTCGATCGCGGCCGACAGGTGGTCGGCGAAGTGTTGGTGGTTCGGCCGGGGGGACCGATCGGTCGCGGGCGCGACCACGACGAAGCCCCACGAGGCGAGGTGCTTGAGCGTGTCCGTGTAGTCACGGGGGCCCTTGGTCCAGTCGTGGGCGAAGCCCACCACCGGGGCGGGTGACGGCGCGTCACGCGGGACGAACACCACGCCCGGCGTCCCGGTGAAACCGAGATCGCCCGTGTCGACCCCGTAGGGGCCCCGCCGGTTCACCTTGTCGAGCAGAGCTTTGGTCTTGATGGCCACGAGGGCCACAGTATCGCCTCCGGGGGGTCGACGGTGCCGGGGCGTCGGGACGGCGTGGCTACACTTAGCGGCCATGTGCGGAATCGTCGGTTATGTCGGGCATCAGGCTGCCCTCCCTGTCGTGGTCGAGGCCCTGAGGCGGATGGAGTACCGCGGATACGACTCCTCGGGCGTGGCCGTCCTCGACGGTTCGGGCGCCTCGCGCGTGGAGAAGAAGGAGGGCAAGCTCGCCAACCTCGAGGCCGCGCTGGACTCCGCCGGGCACGACAGCTTCCCGGGGACCACCGGGATCGGACACACCCGCTGGGCCACCCACGGGCGCCCCAGTGACCGCAACGCCCACCCGCACGTCTCGGGCGACGTGGCGATCGTGCACAACGGCATCATCGAGAACTTCGCCCCGCTGCGCGCCGAGCTGGAGGCCGCGGGGGTCGAACTGGTGTCGGACACCGACTCCGAGGTGGCCGCGCACCTGCTCATGTGCGAGATGGCGTCCGGACCGCACGCGGGGGACTTCGTCGCCTCGTGCCGGGCCGTGCTGAACCGCCTCGAGGGTGCCTTCACCCTGGTCTTCAGCCACGCCGCCCACCCGGGCACCCTCGTCGCGGCGCGTCGGTCGACCCCGCTGGTGCTGGGCGTGGGGAAGGGCGAGATGTTCCTCGGTTCGGACGTCGCGGCGTTCATCGAGCACACCCGTGAGGCGGTGGAACTCGGCCAGGACAACGTGGTGGTGCTGCGAGCCGATGGCTACGAGATCACCGACCTCGCCGGCGAACCCACCGAGGGCCGCCCGTTCCATATCGACTGGGACCTGGCCGCCGCGGAGAAGGGCGGCTACGACTACTTCATGCTCAAGGAGATCGCCGAGCAGCCGGCGGCGGTCGCCGACACCCTGCTCGGCCACTTCCAGGACGGCCGCATCGTGCTCGACGAGCAGCGGATCAGCGACCAGGACCTCAGGGACATCGACAAGGTGTTCATCGTGGCCTGCGGCAGCGCGTACCACTCCGGCATGGTGGCCAAGTACGCCATCGAGCACTGGACCCGCCTGCCCTGCGAGGTCGAGATCGCCTCGGAGTTCCGCTACCGGGACCCGGTGCTGGACCGGTCCACCCTGGTGGTGGCCATCTCCCAGTCGGGTGAGACCGCCGACACCCTCGAGGCCGTGCGTCACGCCAAGTCCCAGAAGGCCCGCGTCCTGGCGGTGTGCAACACCAACGGGTCGCAGATCCCCCGTGAGGCCGACGCCGTGCTGTACACCCATGCCGGCCCCGAGATCGGCGTGGCCTCCACCAAGGCGTACCTGGCCCAGATCACCGCCAACTACCTCGTGGGACTGGCGCTGGCGCAGGCCCGGGGCACCAAGTACCCCGACGAGGTGGCGGCCGAGTTCCGTCAGCTCGAGAAGATGCCCGAGGCCATCCAGAAGGTGGTCGACTCCCTCGACCCGGTCCGCGAGATCGCGCGGGAGCTGGCCGACTCGAAGTCGGTGCTGTTCCTCGGCCGCCACGTCGGCTATCCGACGGCGCTCGAAGGCGCGCTCAAGCTCAAGGAGCTGGCGTACATGCACGCCGAGGGGTTCCCGGCGGGTGAGCTCAAGCACGGACCGATCGCGCTGATCGAGGACGGCCTGCCCGTCTTCATCGTCATGCCTCCGGTCGAGGGTCGGGGAGTCCTGCACTCCAAGCTCGTGAGCAACATCCAGGAGATCAGGGCCCGCGGTGCCCGGACCATCGTGATCGCCGAGGAGGGGGACGAGGTGGTGCGACCGCTGTCGGACTACTTCATCCCGATCCCGGCCTCGACCACCCTGCTCCAGCCGTTGCTCGCGACCATCCCCTACCAGGCGTTCGCCGCCGAGGTCGCCGCGGCCCGTGGGTACGACGTGGACAAGCCCCGCAATCTGGCCAAGTCCGTCACGGTGGAGTGATCCGCCCCCGGGTCTGATTCCGTCTGGGATCGTGGACGTCATGTTGCGCGCGCACCCGGTCGAGGCGATCCGGGCCGCCGAGCGCCCGCTCATCGAGGCGGCCGCGGCGGCGGGGGACCCGGACGCCGTGATGCGCCGC
>NZ_JAALEA010000448.1 GCF_014145145.1 Dietzia cercidiphylli | reverse complement strand
CGCCGGCCCCCGCCCCGGCCCCCGAGCCCACACCGCCGCCCCAGCCGGTGCCGTCGCCGACCGTCATCCCGCCCGCGCCGGACCTGCAGGACATGCTCGATTCGCTGACCTCCGAGTTCAACTCCTTCGTCCCACCGGGCCAGGCCGGCGAGGGCGACGGTGGCGGCAACACCGGTGGCAACGCGAACCCGAACGCGGGTGCGGCCGCGAACAACGGCAGGGGAGGTGACGGCGGATGACGACACCTCACCTGCTGGCGGGCCGGTACGAGATCGGCGAGGTCCTCGGGTTCGGCGGCATGTCCGAGGTCCACCGGGGGCGGGACACCGTCCTCGGCCGTGACGTGGCGGTCAAGATCATGCGGCCCGAGTTGGCCCGCGACGAGACCTTCTACCAGCGCTTCCGCCGCGAGGCGCAGAACTCGGCGTCGCTCAACCACCCCTCCATCGTGGCGATCTACGACACGGGCGAGGAGCGCACCGATGACGGCGCGTTGCCCTACATCGTCATGGAAGTGGTCGAGGGCGACACGATCCGGGACATCGTCAAGATGGATGGTCCGTTGGAGGTGGAACGCGCACTCGGGGTGATGGCGGACGTCTGCGGCGCCCTCGACTTCTCCCACAAGAAGGGGATCATCCACCGGGACGTCAAGCCGGCGAACATCATGATCTCGCGCGACGGGGCCGTCAAGGTCATGGACTTCGGGATCGCGCGCGCGGTCAGCGACGCCAGCTCGACCCTCACCAACACCTCGTCCGTGCTCGGCACCGCCCAGTACCTCAGCCCCGAGCAGGCCCGGGGCGAGACGGTGGACGCCCGATCGGACCTGTACTCGGCCGGCTGCGTCCTGTACGAGATGGTCGCCGGAGCCCCGCCGTTCACCGGCGAATCCCCCGTCGCCGTGGCGTACCAGCACGTCCGCGAGTCACCGCAGCCGCCCTCCGCGATCAACCCGGAGGTCGGCCGGTACGTCGACGCCGTGGTCATGCAGGCGATGGCCAAGAACCCCGAGAACCGGTACGACACCGCCGGGGACATGCGCACCGACCTGCTCGCCGTCCTGAGCGGCGGCCGGCCGGCCGCCCCGCTCGTGCTCTCCGACGACGAGCTCGACGACGGACAACGACCCGACGCCCCCCACGGATTCGCCGGGGCGGGCTACGGCTCGGGCCGCGCCGACCGGATCCCGCCGTCCGAGGCCCCGACCGAGGCGCA
>NZ_JAALEA010000447.1 GCF_014145145.1 Dietzia cercidiphylli | reverse complement strand
ACCCGGGCGCCGACCAGCCGGGGGGCGGTGGCGTGCCGTACGCCGGGATCCCGGAGGACGACGCGCCCGCCGGAACCGACTCACGCTCGCGATCGGTCCGGTCGCCCGGGTCCCGGCCCGCGTCCTGCCCGGTGCCACCTTGCTCTCGGCTCGCCGGGAGGACGGGCATCGAGAACGGGTCGCTCGTCGGTGGCGGCCACGGCTCGCCGCGTTCCTTCGCCAGCTCACCCGGTGTCTTGATGGGCGGCCGGGTCGACGGGACACGACCGGAGAAGTCGTCGAACTCGGTGATCCTCGGACGCTTGACCACGTCCGCGAACAGCCGTTGGAGATCCTCCTGCCGGAGCGTCTCCTTCTCGAGCAGTTCCCCTGCCACGGAGTCGAGGATCTCCCGGTTCTCCTCGAGGACCTTCCACGCCTCGGTGTGCGCGGCGTCGATGATCCGGCGGACCTCGTCGTCGATTGCCTTGGCCACCTCCGGGGAGTACTCGGAGCCCCCGGCGCCGCCGCGTCCGAGGAACGGGTCCCCGCCCTCGCCGCCGTACCTGACCGCCCCGAGCCTGGAACTCATGCCGTACTCGGCGACCATCGTGCGGGCGATCCTGGTGGCCTGCTCGATGTCCGAGCTGGCGCCGGAGGTCGGTTCGCCGAAGACGTACTCCTCGGCTGCGCGGCCGCCCATGGCCATGACGATCCGCGCGATCATGTCCGCGCGGGTCATGAGGGACTTGTCGTCCTCCGGGACGACCAGTGCGTGCCCCCCGGTGCGGCCGCGAGCGAGGATCGTGACCTTGTGGACCGGCTCCAGGTCCTCCATCGCCCACGCCGCGAGCGCGTGACCGGACTCGTGGTAGGCGGTGACCTTCTTCTCGTGCTCGCTGATCACGCGGTGCTTGCGGCGTGGTCCGCCCACGACCCGGTCGGTGGCCTCCTCGAGGATGTCGATCGAGATCTCGTCCCGGCCCATCCGGGCGGCCAGCAGCGCGCCCTCGTTGAGCACGTTGGCCAGGTCCGCGCCGGACATGCCGATCGTGCGCCGGGCCAGCGACCGCATGTCCACGTCGGCGGCCAGGGGCTTGCCCACCGAGTGGACGGCGAGGATGGACTCGCGACCGCGCAGGTCCGGGTTGGTCACCGGCACCTGGCGGTCGAACCGACCGGGCCGCAGCAGGGCCGGATCGAGCACGTCGGGACGGTTGGTCGCCGCGATCATGATGACCGTCTCACGGTCGCTGAACCCGTCCATCTCCACGAGGAGCTGGTTGAGGGTCTGCTCGCGTTCGTCGTGGCCGCCACCCGTCCCGGAGCCGCGGTGCCGACCGACGGCGTCGATCTCGTCGACGAACACGATGCAGGGCGCGTTCTGCTTGGCCTTCTCGAACAGGTCGCGGACACGCGAGGCGCCCACGCCCACGAACATCTCCACGAAGTCCGAGCCCGAGATCGAGAAGAACGGCACCCCTGCCTCGCCGGCCACCGCCCGCGCCAGCAGGGTCTTGCCCGTTCCGGGTGGCCCGTAGAGGAGGACGCCGCGGGGGATCTTGGCGCCCAGGCGCTCGTACCGCGCCGGGTTCTGGAGGAAGTCCTTGATCTCGTTGAGCTCCTCCACGGCCTCGTCCTCACCGGCGACGTCGGCGAACGTGGTCTGCGGCATGTCCTTGGTGAACTCGACGGCCCGCGACTTGCCGACGCCGAACAGGCCGCCCTTGCCGCCCTGCATGCGCGTCATGAAGTAGAACAGGAGCCCGAAGAGGATGAGCATGGGCAGCAGGAACGACAGCATCTGGGTGAGGAAGCCCTGCTGGGTGACGGTGGTGTCGTACTTCTCCGGCTCCGCGGCGGCGATCCGGTCGAAGATCTGGGCCGCCGCCCGCTCCGGGTACTTGGCGAGCAGCTGGTCGGTCTCGTCCGCACCCTCCTCAGGGGTGATCGCCGACTCGAGCGTGAGCCGCAGCTGCTGCTCGCGGTCCTCGATCGTCGCCTCCCTGACGTTCCCGGCGTCGATCTGCGCGAGGGCCACCGAGGTGTCGACCTCCGTGTACCCCCGCTCGTCGTTCGCGAAGAACGAGAAACCGACGATCGCCAGGATGATGACGCCCGCGATCGCCACGTTGCGGAAAACGGTGTTGCTCTTACGTTCCATTCGGTCCTCGAGTGCGAAGGACGGACCCGCCGGTCGGCGGACCTCGTGATGCGACCGACCTCGTCGCCTATCGCCCCAGGCTACCTGCGGGGCACGACAGCCGACCGTGCTGATCGCCGTGGGCGGACAGGCGATCGTGTCGTACGCGCCCCGTACCATCGGGCTCGTGATCACCCCCACCCCGCCCGCGTCCCGGACCGCAGAGGCGGTGCGGTCCGGCGCCGACACCGCGACGGGGGCGCTCGACGCCGCCCTGGACCGGATCGCGCACCTGGATCCGGCACTCCGTGCCTTCACCACTCTCCTCGGGACTGACGGCCGTGCGGCCGCGGCGGCGGTGGACGCCCGGGACGCG
>NZ_JAALEA010000446.1 GCF_014145145.1 Dietzia cercidiphylli | reverse complement strand
CGCTCGCCGTGGCCGAGGAGCTGCTGGGCCTGCTCCCGGACGTCCGCCTCGAGGTGGCGCGGTCGCCCGCCGAGGTGGCGGCCTGGCCGCGGATCGTCGGCGAATTCGTCCACGACGCCGGCGCCTGACCGATCACCCCACCCGGCGCCGGGGGTCCACGCACCGAGGGTCGTCCGGTGGCAGTCGCGCCGGCATCGCCAGCACACTGGGCCCATGCGCGCGACACAACGACAGATCATCGACGCCCTCGGCGTCCGTCCCCGGATCGACCCCGCCGAGGAGGTGGAGCGCCGGGTGCGGTTCCTGGCCGACTACCTGGGTGCGAGCGGGGCGAAGGGCTTCGTGCTCGGGATCTCGGGCGGCGTGGACTCCTCGTTGGCCGGCCGCCTGGCACAGCTGGCGGTGGAGAGGGTGCGCGCCGACGGTGGCGAGGCGGTCTTCGTGGGGATGCGCCTGCCCTACCGCGTGCAGCACGACGAGCACGACGCGGTGGCGGCCGTGGAGTTCGTGGGGGCCGACGAGACCCTCACGGTGAACGTCGCCCCGGGCGTGGACGGGCTCGACGGCGAGATCCGGCAGGCCGCCGGCGAGGAGCTGACGGACTTCACCAAGGGCAACACCAAGGCGCGCCACCGCATGGTCGCGCAGTACGCCGTGGCCGGGGACCGCGGGCTACTGGTGATCGGCGCCGACCACGCCGCCGAGAACGTCACCGGGTTCTTCACCAAGTTCGGCGACGGTGCCGCCGACCTCCTCCCGCTGTCCGGGCTGGACAAACGCCAGGTCCGGGAGCTGCTCCGTCACCTTCAGGCGCCGCGACAGCTGTGGGACAAGGTGCCCACGGCCGACCTCCTCGACGAGGCCGAGGGCCAGACCGATGAAGAGGAACTGGGTATCAGCTACGACCACATCGACGACTACCTCGAGGGTCGCGAGGTGCCCGAGGACGCGGCCCGGCTGATCGAGGAGGCGTGGCACCGCAACCGGCACAAGCGCACCACCCCCGTCGAGGTGGCCGACACCTGGTGGCGGCCGGCCGGGAGGATCGGCGACCAGGCCGGCGAGCAGG
>NZ_JAALEA010000445.1 GCF_014145145.1 Dietzia cercidiphylli | reverse complement strand
GGGTCCGGACTACGGCTGGGAGCCGGGGTGCCCAAGGCCTTCGTCGAGGTGTCGGGCCGGACGATGCTCGAACGGGCCGTCGCCGGGTTGCTGGCCAGCGGGGCCGTCGACGACGTGGTGGTCGTGGTCCCGGACGACCGCGTCGCCGAGTCGGAGGCCCTGCTCGCCCCTCTCCGGACGGGGGACCACCTCGTCGTCGTCACCACGGGCGGCGCGCAGCGCACCGACTCGGTGCGCAACGGCCTGGCGGCGCTCACCGCCGGCCTCCCGCGGTCCGGTACGTCGGTACACGACGTCGTCCTGGTCCACGACGCGGCGCGCTGCCTCACCCCCGCGGGCCCCATCGTGCGGGTGGTGGAGGCGGTCCGATCGGGAGAGGTCGCGGTGGTGCCCGTCCTCCCCGTGGTCGACACCGTCAAGGAGGTCGACGCCGCCGGATACGTGGTGGGTACGCCCGACCGCGCCGCCCTCCGGGCCGTCCAGACGCCGCAGGGTTTCGCGCCCGACGTGCTGCTGGCCGCCTACGACGCGGCCGGGGACGTGGCCACCGACGACGCCGGGCTGGTGGAGCGGCTGGGCGGGACGGTGGCGACCGTCGACGGCGACCCGCTCGCCTTCAAGATCACCACGGCATCGGACCACGTCCGAGCCCTGCACGAAGTCCGTGCCCTGTCGGAAGCCCGTGCCCTGCACGAAGTCGGCGCACCGCAGGAGCCCGGTGCACGCGAGAACCCGGAGGAGCACCCGTGACCGGACCCGTGATCCCGCGCGTCGGCATCGGCACCGACGCCCATCAGGTGCAGCCCGGCAAGCGATGCATGATGGCCTGCCTGCACTTCCCGGACGACCACGGGTGCGAGGGGCACTCCGACGGCGACGTGGTGGCCCACGCCCTGGTCGACGCGCTCCTGTCCGCGGCCGGTCTCGGTGACCTCGGCACCCTGGTCGGCACCGGTCGCCCCGAGTACGACGACGTCTCGGGTGAGCGGCTCCTGCGCGAGGCGGTGGCGGAACTCGCCGGGCACGGGTGGGCGATCGGGAACGCCGCCGTGCAGATGGTGGGCAACCGCCCCAAGATGGGCCCGCGGCGGGTCGAGGCGGAACAGACCCTCTCGGCGATCATCGGCGCCCCGGTCTCCGTCTCGGCCACCACGACCGACGGCATGGGCTTCACCGGTCGCGGTGAGGGGGTCTCCGCCGTGGCGACGGCCCTGGTGTTCCGGAGCTGACGAAGCGGGCGGGAGGGTGCGTCACCGGTAGACTCGCTACCCGTGACGCTCCATCTGTACGACACCGCCACCCGCTCCCTCCGGGAGTTCACCCCAGTCCGGGAGGGGCACGCGTCCGTCTACCTCTGTGGAGCCACCCCCCAGTCCGTGCCGCACATCGGCCACGTCCGGTCCGGGGTCGCCTTCGACGTCCTGCGCCGCTGGCTGCTGGCCACGGGCTACGACGTGGCGTTCGTCCGCAACGTCACCGATATCGACGACAAGATCCTCACCAAGGCCGCCGAGAACGGCCGGCCGTGGTGGGAGTGGGTCGCCACGCACGAACGCGAGTTCACCAGGGCGTATGACGCCCTCGGGGTCCTGCCGCCGTCCACCGAGCCGCGGGCGACCGGGCACGTGACGCAGATGATCGACTACATGGAGCGGCTCATCGAGCGCGGCTTCGCCTATCCGGCCGAGGGCAGCGTCTACTTCGACGTGGCCGCCTGGTCGGCCGCACCGGAGGGCGATTACGGCCACCTCTCGGGACACCGCCTCGAGGAGGTCGACCAGGGTGAGGCGGCGGACCTGCGCGGCAAACGGGACCCGCGGGACTTCGCGCTGTGGAAGGCGGCCAAGCCGGGGGAGCCCAGCTGGCCCACCCCGTGGGGGGAGGGCCGTCCGGGCTGGCATCTCGAGTGCTCGGCCATGGCGACCTGGTACCTCGGTGGGACCTTCGACATCCACGGCGGTGGTCTGGACCTGCAGTTCCCGCACCACGAGAACGAGGCGGCGCAGTCCCACGCGGCCGGAGACGGCTTCGCCCGGTACTGGCTGCACAACGGGTGGGTCACCATGGCGGGGGAGAAGATGAGCAAGTCGCTGGGCAACGTGCTCAGCGTGCCCAACATCCTCAGCGCGGTGCGACCCGTCGAGCTGCGCTACTACCTCGGCAGCGCGCACTACCGCTCGATGCTCGAGTACTCGCCGGAGGCACTGCAGGAGGCGGCCGCCGGGTACCGGAGGATCGAGGCGTTCGTGCGGCGCGTGACCGAGGCCGGCGTCGAGGTGCCCGTGGGTGACTGGACGGACGGGTTCGCCGCGGCGATGAACGACGATCTCGGGGTCCCCGCCGCACTGGCGGAGATCCACGGTCGGGTGCGCGAGGGGAACACCGCCCTGGCGTCCGGCGACCTCGACGCGGCGCTGACGGCCGCGTCGGCCGTGCGGGCGATGACGGCGGTCGTGGGCGTCGATCCCCTCGACCCCCACTGGGTGGCCGAGGGCGGCGCGGACGACGCCGCGACGACAGCGCTCGACTCGCTCGTGCGCGCAGAACTCGAGGCGCGCGACATCGCGCGTTCGAACAAGGACTTCGCCACCGCCGACGCGATCCGGGACCGTCTGGTCTCGGCCGGCGTCGAGGTGGCAGATACCGCGGACGGCCAGAGATGGTCGCTCGCCAACCGGAAGGACTGACATGGCTGGCAATTCGGCCCGACGCGGAGCGATCCGCAAATCCGGCACCAAGAAGGGCCAGGTCGTCGGATCCGGCGGTCAACGGCGGCGGGGCCTCGAGGCCCGCGGCGCCACGCCCAAGGCCGAGGACCGCACGTACCACTCCGCGCACCGCAAGGCCAAGGCCGCCTCGCGGAAGGCGGAGACCACGCAGCAGCGGCGCCGGTACGCCGAGAAGCAGGCCGATGGTCCGGAGTACGTGGTGGGCCGCAACCCGGTGGTGGAGTGCCTCCGGGCCGGCGTGCCCGCGACCGCGCTGTACGTCGCGGTCGGCTCGGACGCCGACGAGCGACTGACCGAGGCCGTCCACCTGGCCGCCAACAAGGGCATCTCGATTCTCGAGGTGCCGCGCACGGACCTCGACCGCATGGTGTCGAACGGGATGCACCAGGGGATCGGGCTCCAGGTGCCGCCGTACCAGTACACCGATCCCAAGGACCTGCTCGACATCGCGATGGGAGCATCCGAACCCGCGCTGCTCGTGGCCCTGGACAACATCACCGACACCCGCAACCTCGGCGCGGTCATCCGTTCGGTCGCCGCGTTCGGCGGACACGGCGTCCTCATCCCGGAGCGGCGCAGTGCGTCCATCACGGCCGTCGCGTGGCGCGCCTCGGCCGGTGCCGCCGCCCGGCTGCCGGTCGCGCGCGCGACCAACCTCAACCGCACGCTTCTTGACTGGGCCAAGGCCGGGGTGCAGCTCGTGGGTCTGGACGCCGACGGCGACACCACCCTGGACACCTACGACGGCACCGGCCCCACGGTCGTCGTGGTGGGCTCCGAGGGTAAGGGTCTCTCACGGCTGGTGCGCGAGAACTGCGACTCGATCCTCTCGATCCCGATCTCCGGAGGGGTGGAGAGCCTCAACGCCTCGGTCGCCGCCGGCGTGGTGCTGTCCGAGTTCGCCCGCCAGCGTCGCGTGAAGGGCTGACGGGCCCCTCGGTTCCCGTTCAGCCCGGCGGGCGGCGGGGCGATCGACAACGATCGAACGTCGCCCGTGCGTACTCCCACGTCTCCTCGCCGTAGTACAGGTGCCCGACGACCATGTAGAGCCCGGCGAACCGTTGGTAGGTCCACGCCCGGTCGAGGAAGGTCGAGTCGATCCGACCGACGTAGCGCGCGAGCACCTCGTCGACGAAGCCCGGGCCGTACTCGTACAGCTCGGCGAAGTCGACCGCCGGGTCGCCGAGACACATGTCGGTGAAGTCGATGAGCCCCAGCCGGCCCGGGGACGTCCGCCGATCCCAGTACAGGTGACGGACGTAGACGTCGTTGTGCAGGAAGACCCTGGGCAGCAGGGTGGACTGGAGCGCGGCGACCTCGTCACAGATCTCCCGCGCGGTCCGCATCTCGTCCTCGGTGAACACCGCAGGGAGGTCGTGGGCCACGATCCCCCGCACGAAGTCCAGGTTCTCGGGTTGGTACGAGTCCGGGACCCGGTCCAGCGGCGGGGTGGAGGTGTCGGCCGCGTGCAGCGCCGCCAGCAGGGCACCGAGCTGCCCGGCCACCGACGTCCTGTCCGTCGTGGGCAGACCGCGGAGTAGCTCGGGGGTCAGCCTGTCCCCACCCACCAGCGGATACCCGGCGAAGCCGCCGCCCGACGGGACGTGCGTGTACCGGGGGATCGCGGCGTCGACACCGGGGGACAGGTGGTCGAGGACGGCGATCTCCTGCGGGAGCTGGGCGAGCGCCTGCTCGTCCGTCGGGAACCGGAACACCAGCTCCCGGTGCCCGAGGGAGTCGGCCCCGCGGCACCCGCGGCACAGCACCACCACGTGGTCCCAGCCCTCGTCGATCCACGACGCCGAGTCCCAGGCGAGGGTCGGGAACGCGGCGCGGATCGCGTCGAGCTCAGCGCTGCGCTCGTCCGGGGGGTCGGCCGGGGGTCCGGCGGGTCGCTCGGCAGGGGGGTCGGGGTCGATGGGCACCCGTCCGACGGTAGTCACGCGGGCCGGTCGGTGCTCAGCTCCGGAGTGCCGCGACCGCCCGGCACGCCAGGTAGATGACGAAGGAGATGGTGGTGACGAACACCGAGACGGGCACCCCGGGCGCGAGCGAGAGCAGCATCCCACCGACCGCGGCGATCTGGGCGAACAGGATGGTCAGGGCGATCGCGCGCCCGGGGCTCGAGGTGACGGCGGCCGCGGCGGCGGCAGGGGTGATGAGCAGCGAGAGCACGAGCAGCGCCCCCACCACCTGGACGGCCTGGGCGGCCGCGAGGCCCACCAGTACCGCGAAGACCAGGTTGATCGCGCGCACGGGAACCCCCCGCGCCTCGGCGACCTCGGGGTCCGCGGAGGAGAAGACCAGCGGACGGTAGAGCGCGATCAACGTGACGCAGATGATCGCCGCGACCACCGCCATCTGGACCACGCCGTGCTCCGACACGCCCACGATCTGCCCGGTCAGCAGGGAGAAGCTGGTCCCCGACCGGCCCGGGTAGAGGTGGATGAACAGCACGGCCATGCCGAGGCCGAACGCCATGACCACGCCGATCGAACTGTCGCGCTGGGAGGCGCGGGCGCCCATGAGTCCGAAGATCAGCGCGGCCACCACGGATCCGAGGATCGCACCCAGGCCCAGGTTGAGGCCGAACAGCAGTGCGGCGGCGGCGCCGGTGAGGGCGAGTTCGCTGGCGCCGTGCACGGAGAACGACATCTGCCGCATCACGATGAACGGCCCGATCGCCCCGGCCAGCAGGCCGAGCAGCGCGATCGCGACCAATCCGTAGAGCACGAAGTCCTGGCGGAGCAGGTGCGCGGTCACCTCGGTGTCGGCGATCGTCCCGGCGATCTCGAGCAGGCGGTCCATCAGTGCGCTCCGGGGTGGGTGTCGTCGTGATGGTGGTGGCCGGTGGACCAGGGTTCGGCGCACAGGTGCTGGGTGTCGCCCACCACGATGATCTGGCCGCGGACCCGCAACACCTCGACGGGCGAGGAGTAGAGGTCGGACATGACCTCGGTGGTGAACACCTCCTCCGGGGTGCCGATGCGGTGGCGCCCGTCCACGAGGTAGACGATCCGGTCGACCATCGGCAGGACCGGGTTGATCTCGTGGGTGACGAAGAGGACCGCGGTGCCGTGGTGACGACGGCGGTGGTCGAGTACCGAGGCGACGGTGCGCTGGCCGGTGAGGTCCAGGCTCAGCAGCGGCTCGTCGCAGAGCATGACGCACGGGTCGCACGCGATGGCCTGGGCTACCCGGACGCGTTGCTGCTCGCCTCCGGACATGCGACCGAGCGGCTTGTCCGCCAGCTGCCCGGCCCCCAGGCGGTCCAGCGCGGCGTCGACCACCCGACGCTTCTCGCCGCGCCGGGACGGCCACCCCGGACCCCAGCGGGTCCCGTCGATCCCGAGTCCGACCAGGTCGCGTCCTCGCAGGGTGATCCCGGGGTCGAACGCCTTCTGCTGGGGCACGTACCCCAGGTGGGTTCCGCGGTCGCCGGGGGCGCGGCCGTCCACCAGCACGGTGCCGGAATCGGGTGCCAGCTCGCCGAGGAGCACCTTGAGCAGGGTCGTCTTGCCGGCTCCGTTGGGGCCGAGCACGGCGACGAACTCCCCGGCGGCCACCTCGAGGTCGAGATCGCGGATGAGGGTGCGCCCGCCGCGCGAGACCGTCACCGACTCCAGGGAGACGACCGTCCCGGGGCCGGGTTCGCCGCGGAAGTGAGATGTCACCTGGTCAGTGTCCACCATCGGCGACCGGGGTCGCACCGTCGAGGGCCGAGGACAGCGAGTTGACGATCCCCGTCATCCACGTGGTGTAGTCCATGCCCTCGGGGAGGGTCTCGGTGAGGTCGACGACGGCGACGTCCGCCGACTCGGCGGCGTCACGGACGCGGGCGGTCACGGTGGTCTCGGTCTGGGTGTTGAACGCGAGGAACGCGACCTCCCGCTCGCCCATCAGGTCGAGCATGGCGGAGAGGTCGGCCGCGGACGGGTCGGTGTCGTCCTCGATCGAGGCCAGGAATCCGCGCGGCGTCAGGTCGACCATGTGGGCGGCGTCGAACAGGTGGGCGCCGACCCGCTCGGTCTGGGCGTAGGGGAAGTGCCCGCGGTCGTGGATCGCGTCGAGCTCGGCCTCGAGGGGGGCGAGGGAGTCGGCGAACCGGTCGGCGTTCTCGCGGTACTCCTCGGCGTTCTCCTCGTCGATCGCCGCCAGCTCCTCGGCCACCCGCTCGGCCACGGCGGCCGCGGTGGGCAGACTGAACCAGACGTGCTCGTTGGTGTCGGACGCGTGGTCGTGGCCGGCGTGATCGTCGTCCGATCCGTGGCCGTCGTGACCGTCCTCGGCACCGTGACCGCCCTCGGCACCGTGATCGTCGTCGTGCCCGTGCTCGTCCGCACCGTGGTCGTCCGAACCGTGCTCGTCGCCGTGGGAGTGCTCGGCGATCGACTCGCCGGTGACGCGTTCGTACTCGTCGACCGCCCGGACCACGGGGACGTCCGCGGCGTTCTCGAGGGCCCGGTCCACGAAGGAGTCGTACCCGGCGCCGTTGTAGACCACGAGGTCCGCGCCGCTGACCGCTGCCGCGTCGGCCGGGCTCGCCTCGTAGGAGTGCGGGTCGGCGGCCGGGTCGGAGATCACGGCCTCCACTGTCGCGTTGTCCCCGGCCACCTGCTCGGCGATGTCGGCGTAGACGCTCGTGGAGGCCACGACGGTCGGTCCGGTGGCCGTGGCGCCCTCGCCGGAACCGTCCTCCGACCCGCAGGCGGTCAGGACGGCTCCTCCGAGGAGCGCGGCGGCGGCGATCGCCGCGGCCCGGGCTGGCAGGGGGGTGCGGGACAGGCTGGATGACGACATGGCGAAGACCGCTCTCGTAGCAATGGGAACCGTTGTCGTTAAGTGTATGTTGATCCTCGCCGACGGGGTCAACCGCGGGGTGGCCCGGAGGTCAGCCCCGCAGTTCGGCGAGCCGGGAGAGCAGCCCCACCACCGCGGGGATGTCGGCCACGCGGTGTGTGGCGAGAGTCCGGCCGTCTCCGACCTTGATCCCGATGTCCCCGTCGCGCAGGCGCGCGAAACCCCGCTCGTCGGTCACGTCGTCGCCGATGAAGATCGCGATCTCCGCCCCGGTCTGCTCGACCAGCCTCTCGATCGCCGCGCCCTTGCTCGCCTCGCGGACCGCGATCTCCACGACGTTCTTGCCCTCGGTCACGAACACGCCGTCGAGGGCGGCGGGTCGGGCCATCGCCTCGGCCATCGCCCGTTGGCGCAGGGCCGGGTCCTCGACCGGGCGGACGTGCAGGACGGCGGCCGTGGGCTTGTGCTCGACGTGGGCGCCGGGGGTGCGCGAGACGATCTCGGAGAGTTCGGAACCCACACGGTCGAGCCGGGCGAGCTCGTCGTCGTCCAGGGGCGTGTCGAACCCGCCCTCCCACTCCGACCCGTGGCTACCCACCAGCACCAGCGGCGCGACGGCACCGCTCACCCGGGCGAGTGCCTCACGGTTGCGGCCGGACAACAGGGCGACCGTGGTCCGCGGCAGCCCGGCGAGCCGATCGAGGGCGTCGATGGCGCCGGGTGCCGGGACGGCGAGGGTCGGGTCGTCGACGAACGGCGCCAGGGTCCCGTCGTAGTCGCACGCGATCACCAGGGTGGGGGTCCGCGCCGCGCGGCCCAGGGCGTCGGCGAGCTCGGGGGACAGGTCGACGGCGGCAGGGGGATCGGCGTCCGGGTGGAGCGCGGACCGCCCGTCGGGGGTGGCGTCGTCAGCTGGGGTCATGGCACCCAGGGTAGAAGGCCGGGTCGCTCCGGGTGTGGTGTCCGGTGACGCGCCCGCGGTGTCGGGGGAGGCCGGCGTGTTGACGGATCGGTGGTCGACTGTAGGATTGTCGACAATCCGACGGAAGGTAGATGGATGACCACGTCCCTGACGGCCCTGGAGCTCTCCGAGCGCTTCCGCAGCGGCGCGCTGTCCCCGGTCGACGCCGCGGAACACGCCCTCGAGGCGATCGAACGGGTCGACGGCGAGATCAACGCCTTCTGCCACCTCGACCCCGAGTCGACCCTCGCCGCGGCCCGTCGATCGGAGGACCGCTACCGGCGGGGTGAGCCCCTCGGCCCGATCGACGGCGTCCCCACCTCGATCAAGGACATCTTCTACACCCGTGGGGTGCCGACGCTGCGCGGTTCGCGACTGCTCGCCGACAAGCCCGGTGCCGCCGACCCCGGGTCGTGGCCCGACGACGCCCCGGTGACCTCGGCGGTGCACGAGGCCGGCTGCGTGGTGATCGGCAAGACCACCACCCCGGAGTTCGCGTGGAAGGGGGTCACCGACAACACCCTCACCGGTGTCACCCGCAACCCCCACGACCCCGACCTCACCCCGGGCGGATCGAGCGGTGGCGCGTCGGCTGCCGTCGCGGCCGGTCTCGGCCCCCTCGCCCTGGGCACCGACGGCGGCGGTTCGGTCCGGATCCCCGCCGCGTTCTGCGGCATCGTCGCGCTCAAGCCCACGTACGGCGTGATCCCCATGTTCCCGTCGAGTCCGTTCGGCACGCTCGCCCACGCCGGACCGATGACCCGGACGGTCGCCGACACCGCCGCGTTCATGGACGCGCTGCTCCGCCCCGACCCCCGGGACTGGTCGGCGGTCCCGGCCCGCGCCACGACCCCTGGCCCGGGCGGGTACCTCGCCGCGGCCACGGAGGGCGTCGACGGGGATCGTCCGCTCGAGGGTCTGCGGGTCGCGTACAGCCCCGACCTGGGGTTCGGTACCAACGACCCCGAGGTGGAGCGCGAGGTGACGCGCGCCGTCGGCGTCCTGGAGTCCCTGGGGGCGCGGGTGGAATCGGTCGACCCCGGGGTCAGCGATCCCGTCGACGCCTTCCACGTGCTGTGGTTCGCGGGCCTGGCCGCGGTGCTCGCGCCGCACGGCCCCGACGCGATCGACCACGTCGATCCGTCCATGCGTGAGGCGTTGGGCCGGTACCACGACTACTCCGCGGCCGACTATCTCGACGCGGTGGCGGTGCGGATGGCGTTGGGCGCCCGGATGGCGGACTTCCACCAGGGATACGACATCCTGATCACACCCACCACCCCGATCCCGGCCTTCGCCGCCGGATCGGATGTGCCCCCGGGCTGGCACAGTCCCGACTGGACCTCGTGGACCCCGTACACCTACCCGTTCAACATGACCCAGCAGCCGGCCCTCAGCCTGCCCTGCGGGACCACGGACGCGGGGCTGCCGGTGGGGATCCAGATCGTGGGAGCACGGTTCGAGGACCGCCTCGTCGTGCGGGTCGGCGCGGCGCTCGAGGCGGCGCTGGGGCGGGTCGTCCCCACCCCACGGGTCCACGCGTCCGCCGCCGGGGGTACCGGGGGATGACCGCGATCGGACCGGACCCCGGTCCGGAGG
>NZ_JAALEA010000444.1 GCF_014145145.1 Dietzia cercidiphylli | reverse complement strand
CGGGGCGCTGATCCGCCCCCCGGGACTTCACGGGGCGCGGATCCGTCGCCGAGTCCATGGTCGGCCGGGGCCTCGCGTCAGCGCGGGCCCCGGTTCAGCGCAGACCCCAGGCGGTGGCGTGCCGGAGGCAGGTCTGGGCCAGCTCCTCGCTGCGCTGGACGATGAGGTCCCGCGCGGCGATGACGCCGACGGTCGCGATCGTCCGTCCCCCCTCGCGCAGTGCGACCGAGACACCGTCGCCACCGTCCACGGCCACGCCGGGGGCCGTACACACACCGGTCTCGCGGAGCTCTTCGAGCGAGGCCAGGAACCTGTCGACGAACTCCGACTCCGCAGCCGGCCGGGCGTTCAGGTAGGCCCACACGTCACGCTTCTCCCGGTCGGCCAGGAGTAGCCAGCCCGAGGAGGTCCGCAGCAGCGAGCGTCGCAACCGGTTCTCCGCGATGTAGGCGTAGTGCGCATCGGCGGCGACGTGGTCCACATAGAAGAGGTCGTCACCGACGTCGGTCGACAGGGCGGTGGTCAGACCGGTTTCAGCGTGGAGTGCGGTGAGCTGCTCCCGCGACACGGAGGTGACGGGCGGCCGACCGGCGATCACGTTGAGGAGATACGGCGCGGTCCCCAGCGTGTAGACGCGATTGCGCTCGTCGAGGTAGCCGACGGCGACCAGGCCGTTGAGCAGGCCCTGCGTGGAGCTGATCGGGGCGTCGAGGGCCTTGGCGACCGCGGTGAGGGTCAGCCCGGTTCCCGACCTGGCGACCAGTTCCATGATCGCTGCGACCCGGTCGACCATGCGGTGGCGAGGACGCTCGGGGACCTTGTCCATGCTGGGCTGCTCGGTGCGCCCGCTGTCTCCCGCATCCGGTTGCGTCATGGGGTAAGACTATCCGCCCCTGCGGGACGCACGCTGGGCATACGAGAGAGCGTAGTTCGATCCGCTATTGCGTAAGATTGCCATTCGTGCGATTCTCGAGCACGTGGTCCGGGTCACCATCCGGGCCCCGAACAGGCACACATCACACCAACCCCTTTCGAGGAGGCCCGATGCGGTCCGCACTCGCTCCACCGCCCACCCTGGCGTCGGCGGACATGGACGCCCTGCGAGTGGAGGTCCGTGACTTCCTCTCCGAAGAGATCGCCGCCGGTCGGCTCACGCCGTGGATCGACACCTGGCTCACGCGATGGGACGAGGACTTCACCCGTCGCCTCGCCGAGCGCGGCTGGGTCGGCATGGCGATCCCCACCGGGTACGGCGGCCGGGGACGCACGCACCTCGAGCGTTTCGTCGTCACCGAGGAGTTGCTGTCCGTCGGGGCGCCCGTGGCCGCGCAGTGGGTCGCCGACCGTCAGATCGCCCCCTCTCTCCTGCGGTATGGAACGGAGGAGCAGAAGCGCGAGTACCTGCCCCGGATCGCCGCGGGGGAGTGCTGCTTCGGCATCGGGATGAGCGAGCCGGACTCCGGCTCCGACCTCGCTAGCGTGCGGACGAAGGGCGTCCGCGTCGACGGCGGCTGGACCGTCACCGGGACCAAGGTGTGGACCTCCGGTGCGCAGCACGCGGAGGCGTTCATCGCCCTGGCCCGCACCGAGCCGCTGGACACCTCCCACCGCCATGCGGGGCTGAGCCAGTTCATCGTGGACCTGCGCGGAGAGGGCGTCACCATTCGCCCGATCGTCTCCCTGTCCGGAGACCGTCACTTCAACGAGGTCGTGCTCGACGAGGTGTTCGTCCCGGACTCCCGGGTGTTCGGCACGATCGGGCAGGGATGGGAACAGGTCAACTCCGAGCTCGCCTTCGAGCGCAGCGGCCCCGAGCGGTTCCTCTCGTCCTTCCGCCTGTTCGCCGCCGAGATCGGCGCGATCGCCGAAGGGCGGTTGCCCGCGCGCACTGATCTGGGTCGCTCGGTCGCGCGGATGGCGGGGCTGCACGCCCTGAGCCAGAACATCGCCGGGGCGCTGCAACGCGGGGAGCCCGCGGACAACGCCGCTGCACTGATCAAACTCCTGGGCACCACCACCGAGGGTGACATCGTCGATGTGGTCTCCACCCGGCTCGGCGACGAGTTCTCGCCGGGCGAGGCGGACACCGCCTCGTCCGAACTCGCCGACCTGCTCCGTGCGGGACTGCACCAGCGGCCCGGCTTCACGCTGCGGGGCGGGACCAACGAGATTCTGCGCGGCGTGATCGCGCGAGGAATGGGGATGCGATGAACGAGAACACCTCCACCAGTGAGACCGCCGGGAACGCCGGGAACGCCGAGACCGTCGGACTCGAGGTCGACGAGGACCTCGAGTCGATGATGGCGGGCGTCCTGGCACAGTTCTCCGGACCCACCGTCGATCCCGATGCGGCTGCCGCATGGCGAGCCCTGACCGAGGTGGGCATCGGAAGGCTCACCGCTCCCGAGGAGACCGGGGGCAGTGGCGCGGGGTGGGCCGAGGCCGCCACCCTGCTCCGGCTGGCCGCCGCCGCCGGCGTCGCGGTCCCGTTTGCGGAGACCGACCTCGTCGTCGG
>NZ_JAALEA010000443.1 GCF_014145145.1 Dietzia cercidiphylli | reverse complement strand
GCCCGCGCCGCCGAGCTCGGTGCGGCCGCGCTGGTCCCCGAGCGGGCGGACTCCGAGGTGCTCGCAGCGCTGCGGGCCGCGGAGTCGGACCCGGCCGGCCTCACGGACGACCAGTACCTCGCCCTGGCCACGGCCACGGGGGACGGGCTGGCCGCGTTGGCCGGACTCGCCGACCGGATCCGCGCGGACGTGGTGGGGGAGACGGTGACCTACGTGGTCAACCGGAACATCAACTTCTCCAACATCTGCTACACGGGGTGCCGGTTCTGCGCCTTCGCCCAGCGCAAGGGGGACGCGGACGCGTTCTCGCTCTCGGCCGCCGAGGTGGCCGACCGCGCGTACGAGGCGTACGTCTCCGGGGCGTCCGAGGTCTGCATGCAGGGCGGGATCGACCCGGACCTGCCGGTCTCCGGTTACGCCGACCTCGTCCGCGCGGTCAAGGAGCGGGTGCCGTCCATGCACGTCCACGCGTTCAGCCCGATGGAGATCTCGAACGGGGCGGCCCGGTCCGGGGTGGGGGTCAGGGAGTGGCTCACCGAGCTGCGGGCGGCCGGTCTGGACACCATCCCCGGTACCGCGGCGGAGATCCTCGACGACGTGGTCCGCTGGGTCCTGACCAAGGGCAAACTCCCGGCCTCCGAGTGGATCGACATCGTCACCACCGCCCACGAGGTTGGCCTGCGCTCGAGCTCGACCATGATGTACGGCCACGTGGACACGCCGAGGCACTGGGTGGCGCACCTGCGCACCCTGCGGGGGATCCAGGACCGGACCGGCGGGTTCACCGAGTTCGTCCCCCTGCCCTTCGTGCACCGCAGTGCCCCGCTGTACCTGGCGGGCGCGTCCCGGCCGGGCCCGACGCGGGAGGAGAACGTCGCCGTCCACGCCCTGGCACGGATCATGCTGCACGGATCGATCCACAACGTGCAGACCAGCTGGGTCAAGCTCGGGGTCGCGGGGACGCGCACCATGCTCCGCGCGGGGGCGAACGACCTGGGCGGCACGCTGATGGAGGAGACGATCTCCCGGATGGCCGGGGCCGAGAACGGGTCCGCCAAGACCCCGGAGGAGATCGCGGAGATCGCCACCGGGATCGGTCGGCCCGCCCGGCGTCGGGACACCGTCTACGGACCGGCCCCCACCCAGATCCCCGTGACCGTCGTCACATAGCGCGACCGGCTTCGGGGCGGCGTCGTCGCGGACGCGGGGTGTGACATACGATGCAGGCCATACCGCTACGAGGAAGGTGGCTGACGTGACCTACACGATCGCAGAGCCGTGCGTCGACGTGATGGACAAGTCCTGCGTCGAGGAGTGTCCTGTCGACTGCATCTACGAGGGTGGACGGATGCTGTACATCCACCCCGACGAGTGTGTCGACTGCGGCGCGTGTGAGCCCGTCTGCCCGGTGGAGGCCATCTTCTACGAGGATGACACCCCGGAGGAGTGGTCCGAGTACAACACCGCCAACGTCGACTTCTTCGTCGAGCTGGGATCGCCGGGCGGCGCCGCCAAGGTGGGCAAGGTCGACTACGACCACCCGTTCATCAAGGCGCTGCCCCCCATGAACCAGGAGTGACCCCGGTGGTGTCGCGCCCGGAGCGTCGTCCGCCCGGGCGCGCGCTACCCGTGTTCCCGTGGGACACCCTCGCCGAGGCGAGGTCAGTGGCCACCGCGCATCCCGACGGCCTGGTCGATCTCACCGTGGGCACCCCCGTCGACCCGGTCGCCCCGCTCATCCGTGAGGCACTCGCCGCCGGATCCGCGGAACCGGGTTACCCGACCACCATCGGGACCGCGGAGCTCCGGCTCGCGGCCGCCGACGCTCTCCACCGGCGCTACGGGGTCACCGGCCTGGATCCCGGGGCGATCCTGCCCGCGATCGGTACCAAGGAGTTGATCGCGGGTCTGCCCGCACAGCTCGGACTCGGCCCGGGCCACACGGTCGTCGTGCCGGAGGTGGCCTACCCGACCTACGAGGTGGGGGCCCTGCTCGCGGGTGCGACGGTCGTGCGCGCCGACTCCCTGACGCAACTCGGCCCGTCGTCGCCCACCCTGCTCTACCTCAACTCGCCGTCGAACCCCAGCGGCCGGGTGCTCGGCGTGGACCACCTGCGCAAGGTCGTCGGTTGGGCCCGCGACCGCGGGGTGATCGTGGCCTCGGACGAGTGCTACCTCGGGCTGGTCTGGGAGGGTGAGGCGCCCTCGGTCCTCGACCCGCGTGTCTGCGACGGCGACCACACCGGGCTCCTGGCCCTGCACTCGCTGTCCAAGACGTCGAACCTGGCCTCGTATCGTGCGGGGTTCGTGGCGGGCGACCCGTCCCTCGTGGCGGAGCTGCTGGCGGTGCGCAAGCACGCGGGTCTGATGATGCCCCTGCCCGTCCAGAACGCCATGACCGCGGCGCTCCGGGATGACGCCCACGAGGCCGAGCAACGCGAGCGGTACCGGGCCCGACGTGAGCTCCTGCTCCCGGCCGTGCAGGACGCCGGGTTCCGCGTCGACGACTCGCAGGCCGGGCTCTACCTCTGGGCGACCCGCGACGAGCCCTGCCGGGAGACGGTGGACTGGTTCGCCGCCCGCGGTGTCCTGGTGGCCCCCGGTGAGTTCTACGGTTCCGCCGGGGCCCGGCACGTCCGCATCGCCCTCACCGCGACCGACGCCACCGTGGCCGAGGCGGTCCGTCGGCTGGCCTGAGCGGGTCGCACCCTACGTCCGCCCGGCCGCG
>NZ_JAALEA010000442.1 GCF_014145145.1 Dietzia cercidiphylli | reverse complement strand
CGGTGGCCGATGTGGACCCCACCCGCTGACCCCACCCGCCGGCCCGACCCTCCGTCGCGATTTCCGGGACACTGGAGGGTCGGACCCACGCGGGCCCGCGAGAACCGAGGAGAACCGAAGTGAGTGGTGGACCGCTGATCGTCCAGTCGGACAAGACCGTGCTGCTGGAGATCGACCACGACCAGGCAGGCGACGCCCGGCAGGCCCTGGCCCCGTTCGCCGAACTCGAGCGCGCCCCCGAACACGTCCACACCTACCGGATCACGCCGCTCGCCCTGTGGAACGCGCGGGCCGCCGGTCACGACGCCGAGCAGGTCGTCGACGTGCTCGTCACCTACTCGCGCTTCCCCGTCCCACAGCCGCTCCTGGTCGACATCGCGGACACCATGGCCCGCTACGGCCGGCTGCAACTGGTCAAGAGCCCGGTCCACGGTCTCACCCTCATCTCTCTCGACGCCGCAGTGCTCGCCGAGGTCAGGCGACACAAGAAGATCGCCCCGATGCTCGGGGCGGAGATCGACGCCGACACCGTGATCGTCCACGCGTCCGAGCGCGGTCGGCTCAAGCAGGAGTTGCTGAAGGTGGGGTGGCCGGCCGAGGACCTGGCCGGGTACGTCGACGGCGAGGCGCATGAGATCTCCCTGTCCACCGAGTCCGAGCCCTGGGAGCTCCGCGACTACCAACAGATGGCCGCGGACTCCTTCTGGGCGGGCGGCTCCGGCGTCGTCGTCCTGCCCTGCGGGGCCGGCAAGACCATGGTCGGCGCGGCGGCGATGGCCCGCGCCAAGGCCACCACGCTCATCCTCGTGACCAACACCGTCGCCGGTCGGCAGTGGAAGCGCGAACTGCTCGCCCGGACCACGCTCACGGAGGACGAGATCGGCGAGTACTCGGGCGAACGCAAGGAGATCCGCCCGGTCACCATCGCCACGTATCAGGTCGTCACCCGCAAGACCAAGGGCGTGCACCGGGCGCTGGAGCTCTTCGACTCCCGGGACTGGGGACTGATGATCTACGACGAGGTGCACCTGCTCCCGGCACCGGTCTTCCGGATGACCGCGGACCTGCAGTCGCGTCGCCGTCTCGGGCTCACCGCCACGCTGGTCCGTGAGGACGGCCGGGAGGGTGACGTGTTCTCCCTCATCGGCCCCAAGCGCTACGACGCCCCCTGGAAGGACATCGAGGCGCAGGGGTGGATCGCCCCGGCCGACTGCGTGGAGGTCCGCGTGACGCTGACCGAGAACGAGCGGATGATGTACGCCACCGCCGAGGCCGAGGACAAGTACAAGTTGTGCTCGACCGCCCGCACCAAGATCGCGGTGGTGAAGCAGATCCTGGCCAGGCACTCCGGTGCCCCGACGCTGGTGATCGGCGCCTATCTGGACCAGCTGGAGGAACTGGGGGTCGAGCTGGACGCCCCGGTGATCCAGGGTTCCACCTCCAACAAGGAGCGGGAGAAGCTCTTCAACGCCTTCCGCGCCGGGGAGATCTCCACCCTGGTGGTGTCCAAGGTCGCCAACTTCTCGATCGACCTACCGGAGGCGAGCGTCGCCGTGCAGGTCTCCGGGACCTTCGGCTCCCGGCAGGAGGAGGCCCAGCGGCTCGGGCGACTCCTGCGCCCCAAGAAGGACGGCGGACAGGCGCACTTCTACTCCGTGGTCTCCCGGGACACCCTCGACGCGGAGTACGCCGCCCACCGCCAGCGGTTCCTCGCCGAGCAGGGCTACGCCTACCGGATCACCGACGCCGACGACCTGCTCGGCCCGGAGCTGCCCGGGATCGGCTGAGCACACGGCCCGCCCTGGGCGTCCCACCCTCGCCGTGGCGCCTGGGATACTGGGTCCATGGCCTCCGATCGCACCTCCCGCGCCCCTCACGAGCAGTACCGCCTCGCCGACTTCCCCGTGGACGACGCCTGGGTCCGGAAGAACAACGAGAGCCTGGCCGAGGTGCGTCGTCTGCAGTGGTCCGCCGGGATCCTCGGGGTCGTCGTCCTCGCCGCCGGGACCGGGATGCTGCTCTACTCGGGCCTCGAACCGTGGGGCTGGATCATCGCCGCGCTGGCCGGCGTCTTCGCGATCGGGTGCCTGGCCATGATCGGGTACATCCCCCGGAAGATGGGATCCATGGCGCACACCTACGCCACCTCCGAACTCGTCCCGGCGATCGTCGCCGAGGTGCGACCGCGTGGGCTCACCCTGCTGGCCCTGGTCGACCGCGCCGTCGACCGGTCCGCGGGCTCGCTCCCCGCTCTGGCCGTCCGCAGCTGTGAGAAGATCCCGGGCCACGACGTCCGCGTGGGCACGCGGGTCCCCTGCGTCGCCGTGGTGGGCAACCGCAGCGCCCGCGGAGGTGACAACCTCTACCAGTTCATCTCCCCCATGCCCGTCGCCTGGGCCACCCCGGACGCCGCCGTGCTGCGGAGGCTGACCAAGGAGATCCCGGCCGGCGAGTGGGAGACCCTGCGCCAGAACCTCGACCGGGTCGGAGAGGTGTCGGCGTCTCCGGCCAACCTCGTGCCACTCGACTGAGAGCCCTCCCACCGCTCGACACCGTGGGCCTCACCCGACGCTCCTCCACCTGTGAGCAAGTCGTCACGGCACCGTGATCCGCCGCCACTGCGCGGAAACACGCGCTTTCTAGCCTGGTCGGCACAGGCTAGAAGGAGGTCTCCACATGACCGAGCACATCGTCGTCGTCGGACACGGAATGGTCGCCCACCGGTTCGTCTCCACCCTCGCGTCCCGGTGGGCCACCGCCGATCTCACCGTCACGGTGATCGGCGAGGAGACGGACCCGGCGTACGACCGCGTCGGCCTCTCCTCCTACGTCGGGGCGTGGGACCGCGAGTCGCTCCACCTCGAGGACGCCCGGCACGGCGCCGATCCGCGGGTGACCGTGCGATCGGGTCACCTGGTCACCGCGATCGACCGCGAGGCCGGGGAGGTCGAACTCTCGTCGGGCGAGCGGATCGCCTACGACACGCTGGTCCTGGCGACCGGCTCGCGGGCGTTCGTCCCACCGGTGCCCGGCCATGACCTCCCGGGATGTCACGTCTACCGCACCCTCGACGATCTCGACGGGATCCGCGCGGCCGCCGAACGCGCCGGGTCGGGCTCCCACGGCGTCGTGATCGGCGGTGGGTTGCTCGGCCTCGAGGCGGCCAACGCGGTGAGCCTGCTCGGGCTCACGCCGCACGTGGTCGAACGCAACGACCGGCTCATGCCACTGCAGGTGGACGCCGGTGGCGGCCATGTCCTGGCGTCTCTGATCCGTGAACTGGGGATCGAGATCCACCTCTCGGTGACCGGCACGGAGATCGCCGAGACGCCCGACGGGCTGACCGTCCGACTCACCGACGACGAGGGGGTCACCACGGTCGTCGACGCCGCCTTCGTGGTGTTCTCGGCGGGCGTCCGCCCGAGGGACGAACTCGCGCGGCTCTCCGGTCTGGACACCGCCGAGCGGGGCGGCATCCTCACCGACCTCGCGTGCCGGACCTCGGACCCGAACATCTACGCGATCGGCGAGTGCGCTGCCATCGACGGCACCTGCTACGGGCTCGTCGGTCCCGGGTACACCTCCGCCGAGGTGGCCGCGGCCACGATCCTCAGCGGCGAGGGGGAGTTCACCGGGGCCGACCTGTCCACCAAACTCAAGCTCCTCGGGGTGGACATGGCGAGTTTCGGCGACGCGCACGGCGTCACGCCCGGTTGCCTCGAGGTGGTGGTCAACGATCCCGTCGCGGGGACCTACTCCAAGCTGGTCATGAGCGACGACGCCCAGACCCTCCTGGGTGGGGTGTTCGTCGGCGATTCCGGGCCGTACTCGCTGCTCAAGCCACTCGTCGGCCGCACGCTGCCGTCCCCCGACCCGATCTCGCTCATCTCCCGCTCCACCGGTAACGATCCCGGGGTCGGGGTGGAGGCGCTCCCCGACGAGGCGCAGATCTGCTCGTGCAACGCCGTCACCAAGGGCGACGTCCGCGAGGCCATCTGCGGCGGCGCCTGCGACGTGGCCGACCTCAAGTCGTGCACCCGGGCCGGCACCTCGTGCGGCTCGTGTATCCCCCTGCTCAAGCAGGTCCTCGAAGCGGAGGGGGTCGAGCAGTCGACGGCGCTGTGTGAGCACTTCGAGCAGTCCCGGTCGGAGCTCTTCGAGATCGTCACGGTCACCGGGATCCGGACCTTCTCCGGTCTGATCGAGCGCTTCGGCCACGGGTCCGGCTGCGACATCTGCAAGCCCACCGTCGCGTCCATCCTGGCCTCCACCAGTTCCGACCACGTCCTCGACGGGGAACAGGCCGCACTGCAGGACACCAACGACCACTTCCTCGCCAACATCCAGAAGAACGGCACCTATTCGGTGGTGCCCCGGATGCCGGGCGGCGAGGTGTCCGCGGAGCAACTCATCGTGATCGGTGAGATCGCGCGTGATCACGACCTGTACGTCAAGGTGACCGGCGGTCAGCGCATCGACATGTTCGGTGCGCGCGTCGAGGAACTGCCGGTGATCTGGAAGCGGCTCGTGGACGCCGGCATGGAGTCGGGGCACGCCTACGGCAAGTCGCTGCGCACGGTCAAGAGCTGTGTGGGCACCTCGTGGTGCCGCTACGGACAGCAGGACTCGGTCGGGATGGCGGTGCTGATGGAGAACCGCTACCGCGGACTGCGCGCGCCCCACAAGATCAAGATGGCGGTCTCGGGGTGTGCGCGCGAATGCGCGGAGGCCCGCGGCAAGGACGTCGGCGTGATCGCCACCGAGACCGGCTGGAACCTGTACGTCGGCGGCAACGGGGGCGCGACGCCCAGGCACGCGCAACTGCTCGTCGGTGACCTGACCGACGAGGAGCTGATCCGCTACATCGACCGCACGGTGATGTTCTACGTCCGGACGGCCGAGCGGCTCCAGCGGATGGCGCCCTGGCTCGAATCGCTGGACGGCGGCATCGACCACCTGCGCGAGGTGGTGTGCGACGACTCCCTCGACCTGGCCGCCGAGCTGGAGGGTCGGATGGAGGCCCACGTCGCGGGCTACGTGGACGAGTGGTCCGCGGTTCTGGACGACCCCGACAAGCTCGCCCGGTTCGTGTCCTTCGTCAACGCGCCCGAGTCCCCGGACCCCACCGTCGAGTTCGAGGAGAAGGACGGCCGCAAGGTCCCGGTCCTCCTCGGCTCCCCCGCGATGCCCGCACGAGTCTGACCCAACCCGAACCCCCGAAAGGACACCGTCATGACCGCACTCCTGTCCCCCACCGAGATCGAGGTCTGCCCCCTCGAGCGGCTCATCCCGGGGCGGGGCGTCGCCGCCCTGCTGCCCGACGGCCGACAGATCGCCGTCTACCTCCTGGACGACGGCAGTGTCCACGCCCTGTGCAACATCGACCCGATCGCCCGGGCCGCCGTGATGAGCCGTGGTCTCGTCGGCGACCGCGGGGGGGTCCCCGTGGCCATCTCCCCCATCGGCAAGCAGGCCTACGCCTTGGAGGACGGGCGCGGGGTCGACGACGAGTCGTACGGACTGTCCGTGTTCCCGGCCAGGGTCGTCGACGGCACCGTCCTGGTCTCCACCGAGGCCGCGATCCGGCACCAGGGGAGCCGGCTCGCCGCGTAGCCGGGCGCACCGGATCGCCGCACGGAGGCGGCACCGCCGGAACCCACGAGAGACGTCAGGCGCCACCGCGTGGATCCACGTGGTGGCGCCTGACGTCGTGTCGCGTGCGCCAGGGAAGCCGCCTGACGAGCGGGGCCCCTCGACCGCGGGGCCGCAGACCGTGAGCCAGACCGTCAGCTAGACCGTGAGCCGGTACCCGCGTTTGACCACTGTGGTCACGAGTCCGGGGTCCCCGAGTGCCCTGCGGAGGCGGCCCATCGCCGTCTCCACGGCGTGCGGGTCGGCGCCGTCGCCGGGCAGCACGGCGAGGAGTTCCTCCCGGCTCACGCACTTGCCCGGCCGGTCCGCCATCGCACGCAGCAGTGCCAGCGGCGCCGGCGAGAGCTCGATGGGCCGACCGTCCATCAGGACCGCGGCCGCACACACGGTGAGTTCGTGGCCGGCCACCGTGACGGGCCGGGACCGCGCCACCAGCTCGTCGGTGACGTGCCGCATGAGCGCACCGAGGCGCATCCGGTCCGGCATCGACACGGGTACACCGAGGTCGACCAGCGGTTCGGCGGTCACCGGTCCCACACAGAGGGCGGCGACCGGACCGGACAGGGCGTCCAGCACGTCGTCGTGGATCCCCATCAGGTCGGCCCGCTCGAGCATCGACACCACGGCCGGGGCGGCGGTGAACGTCACCCCGTCGACGCCAGCCCGGGCGACGGTCCGGACGAGGTCGTCGAACGCCTCCAGGTCCTCGGGGAGCTCCCAGCGGTAGATCGGCACCACGATCACCTCGGCCCCCGCCGCGCGGAGCCCCTCCACCAGGGGGGCCATGGGATTCCAGTCCGAGCTCGCACCCTGGAGCTGCACGGCCACGGTGAGGCCGTCGACCCCGCGCTCCAGCAGCATCTCCAACAGTTCGGGGGTCGCCTCGCTCGCCGCCGACGCGTGTTCGCGCAGACCGGCGGCCCGGAGCGCCCCGGTGACCTTGGGCCCGCGCGAGTACAGCGGCACCCGTTCCATGAGGGCGTGCAGGTCCCGGGAGTAACCCCACTCCTCGCACACCTGCGTCCACCACCGGACTCCGGTCGCCGTGGTGAGGACCATGAGGTCGGCGGGAGCAGCGAGCACCTGGGCGGTGGCCGAGCGGACGAGTTCGTCCTCGGCCACGGGGATCATGCGGATCGCCGGCGCGTGGAGGACCGCCGCACCCCGGCGTTCGAGCAGAACCTTCTGTTCCGACGCCCGACGCGCAGCCGTCACCGCGACCGTGCGGCCCAGCAGTGGTAAGTCGTCGTTGGTGGTCACGATGTCCATCCTGCCGCAGTCGTGTGTCGTCCATGTTTCCCCGCCGTCGAGGCGGGGGGTGGGCGGATCACCGGGAAAGGGGTCGGTCACGCGCAGTCACGCAACCAACCGCAGATGCCGTCCACGGCGGCGGTGCACCCGCCGCAGCCGGTCCCGGCGCGGGTCCGCGTCGCCATCGCCGCCGCGTCCCGGTCACCCTCGGACCAGGCGTGGACGAGGTCGGCCTTGCTCACCCCGTTGCACCGGCAGACCACGGCCGCGGCGGGCATGGTCGACGGGGTGTCGGCGGTCGCGGCGCCGGCCCGGCCGAGCACCACGGACAGCACGTCGTCGGGGACGGGCAGGGCGTGTTCGTAGAGCTGGGTGAGGAAGCCCACGGGCTCGGGATGGCCCACGAGTACGGCGCCGGTGACCCGGGCGTCCACCACGTCCACCCGCGCGTACCGCCCGCGGGAGGGTTCGCAGACCATGGTCACCTCGACCCCCGGGTCGTGGACGTCCTCGGTGAGCTCCCCGAGCGAGACGACGTCGACCCCGAACGCCTTCAGCCTGGTGACCGCGACGCCGCCGAGGTACCGCGAGCCGGGGTCCGCGCCCGTGATCCGGGCGGACACCACGCCGGCCTGATCCCAGGCGGGACCGACCAGTCCGGTCACGCACCCGCGGTGTTCGGCGCAGTCGCCGATCGCGCTGATGGCCGGGTCACAGGTCCGGAGGGTGTCGTCGACGACGATCCCCCGGCCGACCTCCAGGCCGGCGGCCTCGGCCAGCCGGGTGCGCGGGCTGGTGCCGGCCGAGAGGACGACGGTCCGACACTCGATCCCGGTGCCGTCGTCGAGCCCCAGTGCGGTGCCGTCCCATCGCGCGGCCCGCGCACCGGTCACCACCCGGACGCCGAGCTCGTCCAGCGCGCGGATGAGCACGCGCCCGCCGCCGGAGTCCAGGTGGGAGTCCATCGGCCAGGCCCGGGGGTGGACGACGACGACATCGCGGCCCGACCGCGCCAGTGCGCAGGCCACCTCGAGACCGATGAAGCCGCCGCCCACCAGGGCGACCCGACCGGGGTGTTCCTCGAGGTGGGCGGTGAGTCCCCGGCAGTCCGAGGCGTCGCGGAGCGGGAACACTCCCGCGGCGAGCGCCCCGTCCGTGCCACGGACCCCGTCGATCGGCGGGATGGTGGCCTCGGAGCCGGTCGCCAGCACCAGGTGGTCGTAGGGGACGCGCTCGCCGTCGGCGAGCTCGACCTCCCGGGCCACCCGGTCTATCCCCTGCACCGAGGCGGACGTGCGCATCTCGATGTGGTTGCGGTCCCACCACCCGGTGGGCTTGAGCCGGGTGGATCCCGGGTCCCCCATCCCCCCGGCCACCACGTGCGAGAGCATGATCCGGTTGTACGGCGCCTCGGGTTCGGCGCCGAGGACGGTCACAGACATCGTCTCGGGATCCGGTTCGGCGCGCCGCAGCTCCTCGGCGAGCCGGGCACCGGACATCCCCGCCCCCACCACCACCACCCGCATCACGCGGCCTCCAACCGGACCGCGCACGCCTTGAACTGCGGCATGCGGCTGTAGGGGTCGAGTTCGGGCAGGGTCACCAGGTTCGCGCGGGCGGCCCCGGAGTAGTGGAACGGCAGGAACAGGGTGTCGGTCCGCATGTCCTCGTCGCACCGCACGAGCGCTTCGACCGCCCCGCGGCGGGACACCACCCGGGCGCGTCCGCCGTCGTCGAGCCCCACGGCCCGCGCGACGACCGGGTGCACCTGGACCCACATCTCGGGGTCGGCCGAGAGCAGCTCCGGCACCCGCCGCGTCTGGGCACCGGACTGGTAGTGCGAGAGCACGCGTCCGGTGGTGCCCAGCAGCGGGTAGTCCGCGCAGGTGTCCTCCGCGGGTGGGTCCACGGCGGCCACGGCGAAGCGGGCCCGGCCGTCCTCGGTGGCGAAACGGTCGAGGAACATGCGCGGTGTCCCGGCCGGGGTGTCGGCGCCGCACGGCCAGAACAGTGCCTCTCCGGCGTCGAGGCGGTCCCAGTCCATGGCCGAGTAGTCCGCCTTGCCCCCGGCGGAGGCGCGCGCCAACTCGTCGAACACCACCCGCGGGTCGGTCGGGAACCGATCAGGCCGCCGCCCGAGTCGGCGTGCGAGCTCGTTCCAGATCCACAGTTCGTCGCGGGCGCCCTCCGGCGGGGTGACCGAGCGGCGTCGACGCAGCACCCGGCCCTCGAGGTTGGTCAGCGTGCCCTCCTCCTCGGCCCACTGCGGGACCGGGAGGACGACGTCGGCGAGTTCGGCGGTCTCGGAGAGGACGAAGTCGGCCACCACGAGGGTGTCCAGCGATCGGAGCCGGGACGTGACCCGGTCGGCGTCGGGCGCGGAGACCACGGGGTTCGAGGCGTGGAGCAGCATCGCCGTGGGCCCACCGGGCTGCCCGAGCGCGTCCAGGAGCTCGAAGGCCGAGAGCCCGGGCCCGGGGATCTCCTCGGGCCCCACGCCCCAGACCGCGGCGACGTGCGCGCGGGCGGCCGGATCGGTGATCATCCGGTAGCCGGGGAGTTGATCGGCCTTCTGCCCGTGCTCCCGGCCTCCCTGCCCGTTCCCCTGGCCGGTGAGGGTGCCGTAGCCCGTGCCGGTCCGGCCCGGCAGGCCCAGTGCCAGCGCGAGGGCGATCACGGCTCCGACGGTGTCGGTCCCCCGTGAGTGTTGTTCGGCACCGCGGGCGGTGAGGACGTAGGCACCGGTGCCCGCGTCACGAGAGCCCGCCAGCAGTTCCACCGTGCGTTCGAGTTGGTCGGCCGAGACACCGGTGACGCGTTCGGTGCGGTCGGGCATCCAGTCCGCCGCGATCGCCCACGCGTCCTCGAAACCCGACGTCCGGGTGGAGACGTACTCGGTGTCCAGGTGTCCGCCCACCACGGCGACGTGCAGGAGCCCCAGGGCCAGCGCCGAATCCGTGCCCGGCCGCAGCCTCAGATGGATCCCACCGCCGTCGACGGCCCGGTGCGCGGTCGCGCTGAGGCGCGGGTCCGCCACCACCATGCCGCCGGCCGCCG
The DNA here is from genome assembly GCF_014145145.1 of Dietzia cercidiphylli. Taxonomy (GTDB): domain Bacteria; phylum Actinomycetota; class Actinomycetes; order Mycobacteriales; family Mycobacteriaceae; genus Dietzia; species Dietzia natronolimnaea. The sequence goes on along the minus strand of NZ_JAALEA010000442.1, from coordinate 8,792 downwards.
CGGCCGTGTCGAGGTGCTGGACGAACGGGGGCATGGTGTCGGCGGGGTTGGCACCGATGAGCAGCACCGCCCGGGCGTCGTCGAGGTCGGTCACGGGGAACGGCAACCCCCGGTCCAGCCCGAAACTCCGGTTCGCCCCGGCCGCCGCACTCGACATGCACCAGCGGCCGTTGTAGTCCACGAGTCTGCTCCCCAGCGCGAGGCGGGTGAACTTGCCCAGTGTGTAGGCCTTCTCGTTGGTCAGGCCACCCCCGCCGAAGACCGCCACGGCGTCGGGGCCTCCCGAGGCCTGCGCCCGCCGGATGCCGTCGCTGACCCGGGTCAACGCGGTGTCCCAGTCGGTCGGCCGCAGGTGCCCGTCCACCCGGATCAGCGGCGTGGTGAGCCGATCCGGGTGGTCGAGCAACCCTGCCGACGTCCACCCCTTCCGGCACAACCCGCCCCTGTTGGTGGGGAACTGCTCCGGGGTGATCGTCGCCGGTCCGTCACCGGCGGACGGCGTCACCGACATCGCGCACTGGAGTGCGCAGTACGGGCAGTGGGTGTGTGTCGGCGGGCCGGTCGTCGTCAACGCGTGCACCATGTGTCCTCTTCGTCTCGATCGTCGACCGAGGCCGGTCAGGCCTCGGCGCCCACGGGGACCCGGGGCTCGGTGGGTGCCGCGGCGACCGCGTCGACCCCGGCGGAGGCCCGCATGTAGACGACGCGCGTGACGATCGCCGCCACCACGTAGAACACCATGAACACGAGGAACGCCGACGTGGCCGCACCGGAGGACTGGTAGGAGGTGCGCAGGGTCATGTTGATGAGGAAGCCGCCGAAGGCCCCGACCGCGCCGGCGACCCCGATGAGCGCCCCGGCGTGGGCCCGCGACCAGGACGTCCGCGCGGCCTCGTCCAGTCCGAGTGTGTGGCTGCGCGCCTCGAAGACCGACGGGATCATCTTGTACACCGAGGCGTTGCCCACCCCGGTGAGCCCGAAGAGCGTGAGGAAGGCGGCGAAGAACAGGACGAGGGCGCCACCGGCGAGCCGGCCGTCGTTCGACGCCTGGATGTTCGAGGTCACCACGAGCGCGACGGTGGTGACCGCCATCCCGCAGAAGGTCACGAAGGTCACCCGGGCTCCCCCGAAACGGTCGGAGATCCGTCCACCGGCCATGCGGGTGAGTGAGCCCAGCAGTGGTCCGAGGAAGGTGATCTGTGCCGCGTGCAGGGCCGCCTGGGCCGGCTCCTGGCCGTTGCCGGTGAAGGTCATGGTGAGCATCTGACCGAACGCGAAGGCGAATCCGATGAAGGATCCGAAGGTGCCGATGTACAGCAGCGACAACACCCATCCGTCCTTGTCGCGGGCCATGTCCTTCATGCTCTGCACATCCACCGTCTGGTGCGCGAGGTTGTCCATCTTCAGCGCGGCGCCGATCCCCGCGACGACGAGCAGGACGATGTAGACGCCGATCACCCAGTGCGGTGACCGGTTGCCGGCCAGTGCGATCACGATGAGCCCCACGACCTGGATCGTGGCCACGCCCAGGTTGCCCCCACCCGCGTTGAGGCCGAGGGCCCAGCCCTTCTCCCGCTGGGGGAAGAAGGCGTTGATGTTGGTCATGGACGACGCGAAGTTGGCGCCGCCGAGTCCGGCGATCGCGCCCACGACGAGGTACATCCAGAGCGGTTGGCCCGGGTTCGCCATGATCCACAGCATCCCGACCGCGGGGATGAGCAGGACGAAGGCCGAGAACATGGTCCAGTTGCGGCCGCCGAAGGTGGCGGTCGCGAGCGTGTACGGGATGCGCAGGAAGGCGCCGGTCAGCGTGACCACCGCGGAGACGAGGAACTTGTCGGGTGCGTCCAGTCCGTAGACGTCCTGGGGCATGAACAACACCATGACGGCGAACAGGGTCCACACGGAGAACCCGACGTGCTCGGCGAAGACCGACCAGTAGAGGTTGCGCATGGCGGTCTTCCTGCCGCCCGACTTCCACTGCGCGTCGTCCTCCGGATCCCAGTTCTCTATGACATGTGAGCGCGACATGAGGTCGACCCCCTCTCTCTCGTGACGTGGACACCCCCTCGGTGTCCTTGCGAACTGACCGTATGCACGCCCTGTTTCCCCGGCGCTACCCGGTATGACGTGATGGTCACGGTGTCCTCACGCCGGACGCAACCCGCCGTGAGGGGTCTGCCACCGTGGTGGACTGGGGTCATGTCACCCCGGTTCACACCCCGCGCCCTCGGCGCCGTCGTCACCGCCGCCGCCCTCGCCACGGGCCTCGCGCCCGCGGCATCCGCCCAGCCCACCGAGGCGTGGCGGGCGTCGTTCGTCCCTGGTCACGGCGTCGAACTGGCGCCCGGGCAGACCATCACCCCGGACCAGCCGGCGTTCTGGATGATCGGCGACCGGGTCCGACTGCTCTCACCGCACGGGTCCTCTCGCCCGCTGTTCTGCACGAACGACCGCGGCCACCCGTACGGGCGGTGTTGGCAGCTCGACCCGGACGGCGGCCTTGTGGAGCTGCGGCACAACAGCGTGGTCAACGACGTCTGGCACTCACTCTTCACGCAGACCGGGTCCACGACGTCGGCGTACACCGGCCTCTATGACCTCGCGCGGCGGATGGGCTGGATGACGACCTCCGGCGGGGTCTTCGTCCCCCCGCATTCCGGCGGCAGCCTCGCCGGCACCTATTCGACCACGATGCCGCTCTCCCCCCACGGTTCGAGTCCGGTGTGGGACGTGTGGGTGCATCCCGGGTACGTGCCCGGCAGCTGAGTAGCCTGGGGGTCCTGTGAACCCGGTCGAAAGGACCCCCGCCGTGCCGTTCCCCCTCGATGTCCCCGAGTCCGTCCTGCGCAGGCGCCGGAGCCAGAAGTGGGTGGCGTACCCGGAGGACGTCCTGCCGCTGTTCGTGGCGGAGACCGACGTCCTGCTGGCCCCGGCGATCCGGGAGCGTCTCGCCGCCGCCGTGGCCGACGGCGACACCGGGTACTTCGCGGAGATCGAGCGACTCGCCGGGGTGTGCGCCCGCTACTACTCCAGGTTCGGGTTCGACGTCCCGGAGGAGTCGGTGGTCCCCGTCAACGACGTCGGCGTGGGCGTCCGGGAATCACTCGCACGGATCCTGCCGGCCGGCAGCGGGGTGGTCTACACGCCGCCGGTCTACATGCCGTTCGGACCGTGGATCCGGCGCGTGGGGATGTCGCCCGTCGCGGTGCCACTGGTCGACCACGACGGCGAGGACCCGCGGCTGGACCTGGCGGGCATCGAGCGCGCCCTGGCCGACGGGGCCCGGGCCGTGCTGCTGAGCCACCCGCACAACCCCACGGGCGTCCTCCACTCCACGGCGGAGCTGGCCGGGCTCGCCGACCTGGCCGCCCGATACGACGCCGTGGTGGTCTCCGACGAGATCTGGGCGCCCCTGACCATGCCCGGGGTCCGGTTCTCCTCGTTCCTGGCCGCCTCCGACACCGCCCGCGAGGTGGGCCTGGCCATCTCGTCGGCGTCCAAGGCGTTCAACCTCGCCGGCCTCAAGTGCGCGTTCGTGATCAACGGCAACCCGGAACGATTCGAGGTGCGGCGCTCGGCACTGTCGGGCGCCGTGGGGCACTTCGGGGCGCTCGCCGCCGAGGCCGCGCTGACCGGGTCGCTGGACTGGCTGGAGAGCATGAACGCCGCACTGGCCGCGAACCTCGATCTGATGGACCGGCTCATGGCCGAGCATCTCCCCCGCGCCCGGTGGCGGCGGCCCGACGCCGGGTTCGTGGCGTGGCTGGACCTGCGCTCCTATCCCGGCCTCGGCGACGACCCCGCCGCGGCGTTCCTCGACGACGGCCGCGTGGCGCTGAGCAACGGCCCCGCCTTCGGCTCCCAGGGCAAGGGGTTCGCGCGCGTGAACTTCGCGTGCTCGGAGGAGCTCCTCACCGAGGCCTTCACACGGATGGGCCGCGTCGCCGCGGAGCGTGGCTGAGCACGGGGCACCGCACACCCACCTCACCCGGCTCACCCCGACTACCCCGCCTCCTCCTCCCGGGGGCGGGTGGGCCCGTGTCCACGGCGCCACAGGAACACCGTCATCGTGGCGGTCAGCACCACGGCCGCGTCCTGGTTGCGCATCTCCAGATCCATCGTCACCCGAGCTCTGGTCTCGTCCGGACTCACCTCCGTCACGTGTACCGAGCCGGTCACCGTGTCCCCCGGCCGGACAGGGGCCGTGAAGCGGAGACGGTCGAACCCCCGTCCGGCGATCACCGCCCACCTCGAGTAGACCGACTCGACGCAGAGCCGCTGGAGGACAGCCAGTGTGTGGATCCCGCTGGCGATCACACCGCCGTGGTGGCCGCCCGCGGCCGCCACGGGATCCGTGTGGAACCACTGCGGATCCCACTGCTGCGCGAAACCGACGATCTCCTCCTCCGTGAGGGTGAGATGCCCGAGCTCGAGACGATCACCCGGAGTCAGCTCGTCGGCGGTGACGATGGTGTCCACCCGATATCCCCTTCCATTCGACGACCGGCCTCCCGGGTAATTCCGCGACATCCGGATGCTCGCCTTTTCGGTCGGCACATTCCCGTCCGATCACCCGGCATTGTTCACGTTACTCAACATCAATACCGGTATGGCTATCCCCTTATTGTTGCCGTACTCTCTTTAGGCATACCTAACAAGCCCGGAGGACAAATGGAGACGATCATTTCCGCACCCCTGTCGAGAGCATTACACGACTCGACGATGGCCGCGCACGAACAGGCGGAGAACGCCTCGTTCATCACCCGCCTGATGAACGGCGAGGGCACGCCGGAAGGTCTGGTGGCACTCCTGCGGCAGTCACTCCCCGTCTACGAGGCCCTCGAGGACGCCTGCCGCCGGGCCGGCACCGACCCACGCCTGTCGGCCATCCTCGATCCGCGCCTCGACCGGGCCGACGCCCTGCGTGCCGACCTGGAGTCGCACCGCGCCCAGGGGCGCACCTACGACCTCCTGGTCCCCGCCACCGAGGCCTACGTGGCCGAGCTGCACGCGTGTGCCACCGACCTCGCCGCCCTGATCGGGCACCACTACGTCCGCTACCTCGGCGACCTCTCGGGCGGGCAGATCATCAGGACGATGGTGCGCCGCCACTACGGCATCGAGACCGGTCTGAGCTTCTACGACTTCGACATCGCCAAGCCCAAGGTCTACAAGGACGACTACCGGGCCGCGCTCGACGCCCTCCCGCTGAGCGAGGCCGACCGCGGAGCCGCGCTGGCCGCCGCCACCCGGGCCTTCGAGCTCAACCACCGGATCTTCCTCGATCTGGAGGCCCAGGGCGTTCGCTGACCGCCCGGGCCACCCGACGAGAAGCGGCCCCGACACCCCGGGAGGGTGTCGGGGCCGCGCCCGTTCCGCGGGTGACCTACATCAGGCTGCCGAAGAGGTTCGTCATACCCGCGAGCGAACCGCCACCGACGTTTCCGGTGTCGTCATCGTCGTCGTCATCCCCACCGGTGGTGAAGGTGATCGGCGCGCTGAGCTCCCACGGCGCGTGGACCGCGCCGGAGGCCGCATAGGTGTAGATGCCGTAGCCGCCCGTCTCCGACTTCGCGTCGGCCGAGTCCTTCGAGACGGTGAGGGTGGTGGTGAAGCTGCCGTCGGGGCGCAGTTCGACGGCACCGGCGGCGGCGCCCCCGATGACGGCGTGGTTCTCCGCGGCGAGGACCCACTTCTGCTCGACCACCTTGCGCGCCGCCGAGGTCCCGCCCGCGGACGGCTTCCACGCGTCCTCGAACTTGCCGAACACCAGGTAGAACCCGGCGGGCTTTCCGGCCAGCGGCGGGCGGACACCCACCACGGACCGGTCGTCGAAGCCGGTGCCGGTGATGGTCACCTGGTGGCTGCCGTCCGCGGCGAGTGTGGTCTCGGAGAGCTGGATCTTCGGGGTCCCGACGGGCACCTGGGTCTCGTCCTCGGTCAGGTCGTAGGTGACCTGGAGGGGCAGCGGGCCCTTGAGATTCTGGTCTCCGCCACAGCCGGTGTTGTAGTAGTGCGGGTGCACTGACGCCGGCACGGCCGCCAGCCACTCGGGCGTCCACGCGCCCCAGACGTTCGGCGCGGTGCAGGTCCGGTCCTGGGTCCCACCGTTGTGCTGCACTCCCGCGTACCGGGGGGACAGGGTGATGGTGCCGTCCTGGGCCACCTGGGCGGCACCCGGCCCGAACGACAGGACGGTCGTGCGACCGGCGTTGACCTCGGGAGTGGGGTTGCCGTTCATGTCGTTCGCCGCGCCGATGGTGACATCGGCGTTGAGCGTTCCGGAACCGTCGGCGTTGACGGTCAGCTTCGGATCGGCCAGGGTCTCGTCGGGAGCGTTGAGATTCGCCGGGTAGGCGTTGAAGGTGATCTCGCCGTCCCAGTCGATGGTGACGGTGCCGTCCGTACCGCGGACGCCCTCACCGTCGGAGAACGTGATCGCGTTGGGGGTCGCCTGCTGGCCCCCGATCAGACTCACGGGCATCGAGGTGGCCGGGAACGCCGCAGGTGTGTATTCGGCCTGCGTTCCCCCCGAGACCGACCCCACGAGAGCCGACGCGTCACCCGAGGCGTCGAGGATCCGCCACGGCCCGAAGATGCCCTTCTGCGCGTATCCGCTGATGCCCCAGACGAACGAGGCGTCCGAGACGGTGCCCGGGGTGACGTCCTGCGCCTGGGCCGCGGGGGCGGCGACGACTCCGGCGAGCAACGCGAGCGTCGCCCCCAGCATCGTGCCCCGTCGGCCGGCGAGCGCGAGCCGGGATCGAGAAGTCTTCACATCAGTCCTTTCGTCGAACTGTCTGGTAGAACAGCACTGCCGCGAGCGCGAGCAATGCGGTCCCCACCCACCACTGCCATTGGTGGGTGGGGTCTCCGGCCTTCTGGGAGGCGGAAGTCTGGGCGTAGACCACGTCGGCGCCGTGGAGCGGCGAGTTGGCCGCCACCGGGATCGTCGCCTGGTCTGCGAGAGCGGTCGACGCCGCGGGCGCGGGGCCACCTGTGGAGGGACTCGCGGAGGACGCGGGGATCGAGGCGAGCGTGCCGCCCACGGTGCCGGCGGTCATCGGAGAGTTGGAGGTGTAGTACTCCTCGAAGTACTCCTCGAAGACCTCGTCGACGGGGACCCCCTTGGCGGCCGGGGATTCGGGCGACACGCCCGGGTCCGCCCCCTCCCGCGCCGCCCTCACCGCATCGGGCTGGAGCGGTTTCCACGCCTCGTCCATCCAGGCGGCCGCGGTGTCGGCGACGTCGTCGCCCGCAGCGCGGAGGACCTGTTCGACCGTGTTGTCGAGTACCTGCCCCACGATTCCTTTCGACCCACCCGAGCCTCCGGAATTCGGCATTTCCTCGGGGTCATCCGGATTCCAACTCACCGCTATCGGGAGGGCGGGTTTCGCGCTGTCGGAGGTCCCGGTGGAATACCAGAATCCTCCCGATCCGGCGTCAGCGGCAAAGTCGACGAATTCAGCGGGGAATGCTCCCCAGTCATTCCCGTCTCTCGTCTGGGGATTCTCTCCCGGCTTGGCGGAATAGGGCACGCGGAGGTATTCGGGGGTCACGGAGAAACCCTTTTTCCCACCCAGTTCCACGCGATTCCGGGGGAGGTTCGCGACGACGACGGTGCGCGACGGGATCGGGACCGACACCTCGGGGTTGTCCTGGGAACTCCGTCGCCCACCCAGGGTCGCGGTGACGGTCGCCTTCGTGGGCGTGACGGTGAGGACCGGGTCGGTGACGCTGAGGAACACCAGGCCCGAGTAGTAGAGGACCGAGGCGGTGCCCCTCCACTCGATCTCGGCGGTGCCCGCCCCTGCGTCGACCGTCCCGGTGCCGTTGCCGAAGACCATCTCGAGTCCGCTGTACCTGCTCGAGGCGGCGTCACGGATCGGCGTTCCCGACTGGTCGGTCTGCGTGCCGGCCCAGGTGGCGGCCGCCGTGGCCCCGGTCGCGGATCGCTTCTCGATCGTGACGTCGCCCGACGTGGCTCTCCACGTCTGTTCGGTGATCGTCGCCCCGGACCCGGCGAGCGCCGACGAGCTGTCCCCGGCGGAGAGGAAGTTGAGCCCGGGGCCGTGGCTGGGCCCGGCACTCTGTCTGCTGAGCCCCCATCGGAACTCCGCATCGGTCAACTCGACCTCGGAACCCTGTGCGTGCGCAGCCGGAGTGCCCAGGAGCACGCCGAAGGCGAGCACCAGTGTCAGCGCCAGGGCCGTTGCCCGGCGGTGGGTCGATCGCAGGTGACTGGTCATCGGGGCTCCTCGTGCTGGACGACGGTCGTGGGGTGGTGGTTCACGTCGTCCTCGTGGACGTCGTCGGGCCCGGCGGGCCCGTCGGGCCCGTCAGCACCGTCGGGTCCGTCGTCGCCGTCGGCCATGGAGAGGACTCTTCGCTTGACGGCGACCGCCGCGGTGACCGACAGGGCCAGGGCCGCGAGGGCGAGGAAGACCCACCCCGCCGACCCGCCGAGTCCGGCGGCCGATGCCGTCGGGGATATGTCCGTCCGCACCGGGAACCGCTCTGCGGCCTCCAACCCCGAGCCAGCGCCCGCCGCGCGGATCTCGTGGGTCCCCGAGGCGATGTCCTCCGGGAGCACGAGCACTCCCGCGACCTCGCCGTCGACTCCTGCGAGGACGGGGCCGACGGCGGCGTCACCCTCACCGAGCACCACGTAGACCTGCTCGCCGGGCCAGAATCCCGCTGCCGCGAAGCCCATGGCACCGCCGGGCCGGGCGGCCTTGCGGTCGACCTCGATCACCGCGGTCACCGCCGTCGTGGTCCCCCCGGTCGCC
>NZ_JAALEA010000441.1 GCF_014145145.1 Dietzia cercidiphylli | reverse complement strand
CTAGCATCCATGGCGACACCGTTAGTCCGCCGAAACGGCCGCTGGTGTGCCAGCCGACACGATAGGTCATTTCTAGTTCCTTAGGGAGAGACGTGGGTGCGCATCGATGTAAATCGGTGTTCCGCCTAGCTCGTTGGCGTCTTCGACGAAGAGTAGTACGCGTCGTAATATCCGGTGTCACTTCTCTTAGCCGGCTTGTTAGCGACCGCCACGAGGCCCAATAGGGCCGCGTCTGCCTTCTCGAGGTTGTCAACCGCTTGCGCGACTTGGTCGCTTGTAGTGCGGTTCGAACGCACCACCAGCAACGCGCCGTCACTGATATGAGCGAGCAGAGCGCCGTCCGTCACAGGGAGAAGCGGCGGGGAATCGATTACTACATAGTCGTATTTGCTGCGCAAGTCATCAATGAGGCGCCGCGCCATTTCGGAGGCTAGGAGTTCGGAGGGGTTAGGCGGCAGCGGGCCGCACGCCAACAGGTCCACGCCTGCGTGGCGCGTTTCTTGCACCACATCGGCGAATTCGGCACGGCCGGATAGGATGTTAGTTAGCCCCACCTTGTCGGGCATGGACATATAACTGACCACCCGCGGCCGGCGCAAGTCCGCCTCGATGATGAGGACTCGGTTACCGGACTCGGCCAGAGCTAACGAGAGGTTGATCGTTGTCTCGGATTTCCCCTCAGCTGCAACTGATGAGGTCAGGACGAAGACGCGGGGCGGGCGGTCCACGTTCAAGAACTGTAGGTTCGTCCGCAGGCGGCGAAAACTCTCGGCCGCCGGGGAGTGCCCATCACGAAAGGGAACAATGTGCTCTGCCCCTTTTTGCTTGTCGTCGTTCTTGCGGAACGGTATTGAGCCGACAACCGGTTTCCCTGCGATGGACTCTAACTGTTCCTTAGATTTGACCCGGCGGTCCAGGGTGTTGACGAGGAGCGCAATGCCGACTCCAGCGAGGACGCCCAGCACGACACCGATCGCGATGTTCTGCTCTGTCCTTGGTGCTACCGGAGCTGTAGGTAGCGCCGGGGGATTGACCACGCTCAACCTTGCGAGGGCAGGTCCTCCACCGTCAGGGGTCTCGAGGTCCTCTATAGCCTCCGGAAGCACCTGACCGAATCCCTGCGCGATTTTAAACGCGCGCTGCGGGTCAGAGTCGTTTACCGCTACGTCGAGTAGCACGGTCTTCGCATCGGCGGTTGCCGTAACTGCTTCCGACACGTGAGTTGCAGTGAGGTCGACCCCGGAACTGTCAACGACGTCCTGAGTGATGTCTGTGCTCTTGACAAGAGCCGCGTAGGACTGCACTCGCTGCTGAGCGCCCAAGGACCCCTGATAAGCGGCGAGGGCGGACTCTCCGCCTGCAACTGTCACGTAGAACTGAATCTTCGCCTGGTAAGTCGGGGTCGTTAGAAGGCTCGCTGCGAGTCCTAGGACAGCTCCTATTAGCGTCGCAGCCACGATGGCGATCCAGCGGGCGCGCAGTACAGACAGTAGGTCCCGCAGATCCACTCCAGGTTCCTTTCCTCGAGGTAGTGACGCACAAAAGTTGCCCAGTTCGATGGGCGAAAATCGAACCAGCCGTTGATACTACTTTGCTGAGGCGAACCTCCACACTGGTCGTTCACAGGATGAACATGGATTCACCCGCAGAGTCTCGACTTGGGGCACTTGCTTCCCGAGCAAGCCCTCAGGCGGGCTCCGTAGTCTTACCGTGTGAGACGCCGACCCCGCCAGCACAGAACAACGCTTGTTGCCACGACACTACTTTTGTTAGCGGCTACAGTTTCGGGGCTCACGGCTGCCAGCGCCGTCCTCTATCCGCGGGTTGATGCGCCCCGCTCGGTGGACGCAATCGTGGTGGTAGCGGGCACGAACGACGACCGATACGCCTATGCACGGCGGCTCGCCAACGAAGGCGTGTCCGACCGCATCCTGGTCTCGAAACCACCCAGTGCTGACGGCTCTTACGGGTCCGTGCTCGCGTCGTACTGCGCATCCTCTCCCCTCTACACTTCAGAAGGCCGGAGCGTTGAGGTTGAGTGCTTCGCGCCCGATATTGACACCACCGAGGGCGAGACCACGGCTGCAGCCCGTATCGCCCGCAGCCGGGGGTGGAGAACGCTACTTGTAGTCACGTACTGGGGCCATGTGTCGCGGGTGCGGATCTACTTCGAGCAATGCTTCGGCGAGGCGGTGTTCGTGACCGACACACCCCGCCCCACTTCGATATCACGACGCTACGCCCTGATACACGAGACAGGGGGCTATGTTAAGGCATTCCTCCGACCCGCGTGCTGGCGCTAAGGTAGCGGACCCGATTTCCTTCACCTACAGCGATTCGCTGGTGTCCGGGGTGGGGTGCAGCGGCCTCCAGCCGTCCCGCCGCACGGTGCGGGTCCGGTGACCGGTGGGTCGTCAGCGTGAGTCTTGCGTCTCGGTGGAGAAGTCAACAACTCAAGGTTTGTCGGTTTCGCCGCCGAATGAACGTTGCATAGCGGTCAACATGCCCCGCCAGCGGTCCCTTATCCCGTAGTTTCTGAGAGCTTGGTGGCTTGGCGCTCCGAGCATCAGGTGGCTTACTGGCGGACGCCTTCTTCAGTGGAGCCTGCTTACCCGCTGACCCGCTGCATTCTCGTGCGGCCGACTGGCGCATGGAGTCGGAGACCTTGTCGCCAGAATCCGTCTCAACCTCACCTTCCCCTGGCCCTGCTTCCTCGCGCGGAGCGCCGCTAACGGGGCGGCCCCCTCGTCCGTCATCGCCGCCCGAGGGATCCTTCTCCTGAACCATGAACACCTTACCGGTCGCCGCCTTGGCATCAATGAACTCCTTGAGCTTATTCTGGTTCTCGTCCTCGTACTTCGCCGGCTTGGAATCCGCCGCCATCGTTTCGATCAGCGAGACCGCTATCTTGAGGTCCTGCGGCCGGACCTTGGCCTCCTTGTCCAGCCCCTCCAGATTCGTCGGGCGGATCTCATCCGGCCACGGTAACGCCCGCAGCATCTGCACGTCCGTGCGCACCCTGAGCGCACGACAACCGAGTGCGACTGCGCAGCACGAACGTGCAGATAGCGAGGCGGTCGGTAGGTTACAGGGCCTCCCTCACCAGCGGATTCGCTCGATTCGAGCGCGGCGTCGGCTCAGAGAGCTAGTGTCGCGTTTCTGAAGTTGGTTTAGGGTT
>NZ_JAALEA010000440.1 GCF_014145145.1 Dietzia cercidiphylli | reverse complement strand
GCTAGTGTCGCGTGTCGTTAGTTCCTAAATGCTTGGGTGTTTGGGAGAATGGGTCATGCCCAATAACCCGGCTCCGGCTTTGATTCTTCGTGATGGTGACCGCGAGGAGTTGGAGTCGTGGACGCGGTCAACGTCGATCCAATCGGGGTTGGCGATGCGGGCGCGGATTATCCTGCTCGCGGCGGAAGGTCAGGCGAACTCTCGGATCGCTGACCGGGAGCGAACGACGCCGACGACGGTGTGGAAGTGGCGAGGCAGGTATGAGGCGGATGGGATCGCGGGCCTGTTCGACGAGTCGCGCTCTGGCCGGCCGAAGCGGATAGATGACCAGAAGGTCATCACCACGACGTTGACTCCTCCGCCGAAGAAGTACGGGGTGACGCACTGGTCCTCACGCCTGCTGGCGGATCATCTGAAGATCGGTAACGCCACCGTGGCCAGGGCGTGGCGCAAGTTCGGGGTGCAGCCTTGGCGGGCCGGAACGTTCAAGTTCTCCACCGATCCCGAACTGTTCGCGAAGGTCACCGACGTGGTGGGGTTGTACTTGGCGCCACCGGACAACGCGATCGTGTTGTGTGTTGACGAGAAGAGTCAGATCCAGGCGCTGGATAGGACCGCGCCGATGCTGCCGATGCGCACCGGGAGCATCGAAAGGCACACCCACGATTACAAGCGGCACGGCACCACGACTCTGTTCGCCGCGTTGGACATTGCGACCGGGCACGTCACCGGCGCGGTCAAGCCGAAGCATCGCCATCAGGAGTTCCTGGCGTTCCTGCGTCAACTCGACCGCGCCTACCCGGAGGTTGACCTGCACTTGGTGATGGACAACTACGCGACCCACAAGACCCCGGCGGTGAAGGTGTGGCTGGCACAGCATCCGCGGTTCCACGTGCACTTCACCCCGACGTCCGGATCCTGGCTCAACCTCGTGGAAGTCTGGTTCGGGATCATCGACCGGCAGGCCATCCGCCGTGGTGTCTTTACATCTGTCAAGGACCTCAATGCCAAGATTCGCCAGTTCATCACGGGCTGGAACGACCGCAAACACCCGTTCGTCTGGACTAAAACTCCCGAACAGATCCTCGCGAAAGCGAACCCTAAACCAACTTCAGAAACGCGACACTAGC
>NZ_JAALEA010000043.1 GCF_014145145.1 Dietzia cercidiphylli | reverse complement strand
GGCGACCAGCGCCGCCACCGCCGTGCCGCCGAGCACCACGAGGGCGAGCAGGGCGGTGTCGGGTCGCGCGGTGCCGACGGTGCTCGCGGCGAGGAGGACGAGGAGGACGACGACGACGAGGCCGACCACATACCCCAGCACCCAGGCCAACGCCGAGAGCGCCGCCCGACCCCGGACCGGTGTGGTCCAGAGTCCGGCGGCGCCGGCGGGCGGTGGCGCGATTACCGCAGCACCTCGATCACGCCAGGTCCGCGCTCACCCGGTACGGGGCTCCCGTGGCGGCGGCGACCTGCTCGAGGGTCACCCCGTCGACGATCTCCACCAGGGTCAGCCCGTCTGCGTCGCGGTCGAACACCCCGAGTTCCGTGATGATCCGGTCCACGCAGCCCAGGCCCGTGAGCGGCAGCGAGATCTCGGAGACGATCTTGGACGAGCCGTCCTTGGCCACCTGGTCCATCACCACGACGATGCGGCGGGCCCCCACCACGAGGTCCATCGCGCCGCCCATGCCCTTGACCATCGCGCCGGGCACCATCCAGTTGGCGATGTCACCGGCCGGGTTGACCTCCATCGCCCCCAGGATCGCCACGTCGATCTTGCCCGAGCGGATCATCCCGAAGCTCATCGCGGAGTCGAAGATCGACGAGCCGGGGAGCGTGGTGACGGTCTCCTTGCCGGCGTTGATCAGGTCCGGGTCGACGTCGTCCGGGTGTGGGTAGGGGCCGATCCCGAGCAGTCCGTTCTCCGACTGCAGGGTGACGTTGACGTCCTCGGGGACGTAGTTGGGCACCAGCGTCGGGAGCCCGATACCGAGGTTCACGTACTGGCCGTCCGACAGTTCGAGGGCCGCGCGGGCGGCCATCGCCTTGCGGTCGCGTCCGATCCTGCTCATCAGCGCTGTCCTTCCGAGGGCGGGTTGGTGGTGGTCTTCTCGATCCACTTGGTCTGCTCCACCTGCTGCGCGGTGAGCTCCACCAGGCGGTGCACGAAGATGCCTGGCAGGTGGATGTCGTCGGGGGCCAGCTCGCCGACCTCGACGATCTTCTCCGCCTCGACGATGCACACCCGGCCGGCCATGGCGGCCAACGGTGAGAAGTTGCGTGCGGTGAGGTTAAACCGCAGGTTGCCGCTGCGGTCCGCGACCGCAGCCCGCACCAGCGAGAAGTCGGCCTCGATGGCCTGCTCGAGCACGTAGGTCTCGCCCCGGATCTCCCGGGTCTCCTTGGGCGGCGAGGCCACCGCGACGCCGCCCTCGGAGTCGTACTTCCACGGCATCCCGCCGTCGGCCACGTAGGTGCCCACGCCGGTCCGCGTGTAGAACGCCCCGATCCCGGAGCCGCCCGCGCGCATCCGCTCGGCGAGGGTGCCCTGCGGCGTCAACTCCACCTCGAGCTCACCGGACAGGTACTGGCGGGCGAACTCCTTGTTCTCGCCCACGTACGACGAGACGATGCGCCGGAGCTTCCCGGTCTCCAGGAGCATGCCGAGGCCCTTGCCGTCGACCCCGGCGTTGTTGGAGAAGACCTCGAAGTCGCCGACGTCGCGGGACGCGAGGGCCTCGATGACGACCTGGGGGATCCCGCACAGCCCGAATCCGCCGGCGGCGATCGACGCCCCGTCCGGGATGTCCGCGACGGCCTCCGCCGCTGTCATGATCTTGCTGGACATACACGTCCTCCTTGGGTGTGTGGGCCGTCAGGCGATGCCGAGGATCTCGATCGCCGTCTTGCGCATGTCGACCTTGCGGACCTTGCCTGTGACCGTCATGGGGAACTCGTCCACCACGTGGACGTACTTCGGGATCTTGTGGCGCGCGAGCTTGCCGGTGGCGAAATCGCGGACCTCGTCGGCCGTGAGGTCGTCGCGCCCGGGCTTGAGCCGGACCCACGCCATGAGCTCCTCGCCGTACTTGGGATCCGGCACCCCGATCACCTGGGCGTCGAGGATGTCGGGGTGCGTGTAGAGGAACTCCTCGACCTCGCGCGGATAGATGTTCTCGCCGCCGCGGATCACCATGTCCTTGATCCGGCCGGTGATCTTGACGTAGCCGTCGGAGTCCATCTCCCCGATGTCCCCGGTGTGCATCCACCCGTCGGCGTCGAGGGCCTCCGCGGTCTTCTCCGGCTCGTTCCAGTACCCGATCATCACGCTGTACCCCTTGGTACAGAACTCCCCCGCCTCGCCGCGCGGCAGGGTCTCACCCGACTCCGGGTCGACGATCTTGATCTCCAGGTGCTGGCCGACCCGCCCCACGGTGGAGACGCGGCGGTCCAACGAGTCGTCGGCCCGGGTCTGGGTGGACACCGGGGAGGTCTCGGTCATGCCGTAACAGATCGAGACCTCCTCCATGTTCATCTGGTCGATCACCTGACGCATGGTCGCCTCCGGGCACGGCGACCCCGCCATGATCCCGGTCCGCAGGGACGACAGGTCGTAGGAGTCGAAGTCCTCGAGCGCGAGCTCGGCGATGAACATCGTCGGCACGCCGTACAGGCTCGTGCACTTCTCCTGCGCCACCGCCCGCAGCGAGGCGGCGGGGTCGAACGCCGGCGCGGGGATCACCATGCACGACCCGTGGGTGGTGCACGCGAGGTTGCCCATCACCATGCCGAAGCAGTGGTAGAAGGGCACCGGGATGCAGACCCGGTCCACCTCCGAGTAGTTGATCGTCTCGCCCACGAAGAACCCGTTGTTGAGGATGTTGGTGTGCGAGAGGGTGGCGCCCTTGGGGAACCCGGTCGTGCCCGACGTGTACTGGATGTTGATGGGGTCGCCGGCGCCGAGACCGGCGCGGATCCCGGCCAGCTCCTCCGCGTCGGTGGGCCCCGACATCATCGACTCCCACTCCTCGTCGCCGAACAGCACGACGACCTCGAGGTCCGGGCAGCTCGGCTGGACCTGCGAGAGCATGCCGGTGTAGTCCGAGTCCTTGAACTGGGGCGCCGCGACCACGGCCTTGATCCCGGCCTGCTTGAGCACGTACTCCAGCTCGTGGACGCGGTAGGAGGGGTTGATGTTGACCAGCACCGCCCCGATCTCGGCGGTGGCGTACTGGATCATCACCCACTCCCAGCGGTTGGGGGACCAGATCCCCACGCGATCGCCGGTCCGGATCCCGAGCCGGAGCAGGCCCGAGGCCAGGCGACGGACGTCGGCGTGGAACTCCGTGTAGGTCCACCGGCGTCCGGCCTGCACGTCGACGAGGGCGTCGCGGTCGCCGAAGCGCTCGACCGTGGCGGCCAGGTTGTCGGCGATCGTCTGCGTGAGCAGCGGGACGTCGGCGTCCCCACGGGTGTGGGACAGGGCGGGGTCCAGTGGGGTGGAATCGAGATCGGTGGTGGTCATCTCGGTGCTCCTTGAGGGTGGGATCGGACGGCCCACGAAGTGGGGGTTGCAGTGTCGGGTGGCGGCGTGTCGGGTGGCGGCGAGTCAGGTGGCGGAGGCCGCGGCGCGACGCATCGTCGCCTCGGCCTGTCGGAAGACGGGGCCGTCGACCATGCGGCCGTCCAGCCGGAAGACACCCTGGTTGCTCCGGGCGGCGTCGAGGACCTTCCGGGCCCAGGCCACCTCGTCGTCGTCGGGCGCGTAGGCCTGTCGGACCACCGCCACCTGGGACGGGTGGATGCAGGCGGTGGCCACGAACCCCAGGGCGACGGCGTCGAGCGCCTCGGCGCGCTGACCCGCCTCGTCGGCGATGTCGAGGTGGACCGAGTCCACCGCCCACCGACCGAACGCGGCCGCCGCG
>NZ_JAALEA010000439.1 GCF_014145145.1 Dietzia cercidiphylli | reverse complement strand
GTCTCGAGCGCGCCCGCGCCGGACACCGGGTCGGCGAGGGCCTGCACGATCCCGAGAGCCTCGGGGTCGGCGCGCAGCACCGGGTCGGCCAGGCCCTCCTGCACCCCGCGGGCGAGGCTGCCGTCGGCGCCCGCCAGCTCCAGCTCGCTGGTGATGGAGCCGCCGACCCGGCTGAAGAGGATCGAGAGGAACACGGCCACCCCGGCGGTGCCGCCGAGCTGGCGGAAGAAGGTGGCGGACGCGGTGGCCACGCCGATCTCGCGCGGACTCACGGCGTTCTGCACGATCAGTGTCAGCGGCTGCATGCAGTTGCCCAGGCCGATTCCCAGCACCAGCATGTAGCCCATGACCAGGGTCAGTGAGGTGTCGGCGTCGATGGTCCACAGCAGGAACAGCCCGACGGCAGAGATGGCGGTGCCGAGGATCGGGAACTCGCGGACCCGGCCGGTCCTGGAGATGAGCTGGCCCGACACGATCGAGGCGCCCATCATGCCCGCCACCAGCGGCAGCATCATGAGGCCGGATTCCATGGGATCGGCGCCGTGCACGATCTGCATGTACAGAGGCAGGGTCATCATCCCGCCGAACATGGCCATTCCCACGATCACCCCGCCGGCGGTGACGATCGCGAAGGTGCGGTCGCGGAACAGACGCAGTGGGATGAGAGCCTGGTCGCCGGCCCGGGCCTCGACGATGAGGAACAGGCCGATCCCGCCCAGGCCCACGACGTAGCAGGCCAGTGCGGCCGGTGAGCCCCAGCCCCAGGTGTTGCCCTGTTCGGCCACCAGCAGGAGCGGCACCAGCCCGACGACGATCGCGGCCGCGCCCGCCCAGTCCACCCGGTGGTCCACGCGGACGTTCTTGACGTTGAGGGTGATCATCACCAGGGTCAGAGCGATGGCGCCGATGGGGACGTTCATGAGGAAGATCCAGCGCCAGCCGTCGATGCCGAAGATCGTCTCCACGCCGGCGAAGAAGCCGCCGACGACCGGACCGATGACCGAGGACGAGGCGAACACCGCGAGCATGTAGCCCTGGTACTTGGCACGGTCGCGCGGCGGGATGATGTCGCCGATGATCGCCAGGGAGAGCGACATCAGGGCGCCGGCGCCCAGTCCCTGGATCCCGCGGTACAGCGCGAGCGTGTACATCGAGTCGGCGAGCGTGCACAGCAGGGAGCCGAACACGAAGATCACGATGCCGATGACGAAGAACGGTTTGCGCCCGTAGATGTCCGAGAGCTTGCCGTACAGCGGCGTCGAGATGGTCGAGGTCATGAGGTACGCGGTGGTCACCCACGCCTGCGCGTCCAGGCCCTGCAGATCGTCGGCGATGGTCCGGATGGCGGTCGACACGATGGTCTGGTCCAGGCTCGCGAGGAACATCGCCGACATGAGGCCGGCGAGGATCACCAGGATCTGGCGATGAGAGAACTCGCCGTCCTCACCGGCCTGGGTCGTGACGGGTGAGCGGTCGGTCATCAGTTCTCCTTGGCGGACGTGAGGGCGTCGAGCTCGGTGCGCAGTGACTCCGCGAGGCGCTCCAGTCCCTCGTCGAGTGAGGCCGCCTGTTCGGGGGTCCAGTCGGCGAGGACGTCGGCCATCCACTGGCCCCGTCCGGCGAACACGCGGGTGACGAGGTCGCTTCCCTCGGACGTGAGGGTGACGACGCTCGCGCGCCCGTCATCCGGGTCGGGGACCTTGGCGACCAGACCGAGGGTCTCGAGGTGGCGGACCTGACGGCTCACCACCGAGATATCGGTGTGGAGACGGTCTGCCAGGTTCGTGACTCGGGCGGGTTCGTCATGGATGGCGAACAGCAGGGGGTGGGCGGACTGCTCCAGGGACTCGTGGAACCGCGGGACCGAGACATTGACCGCGCGTAGCAGTTTGACCACGCGGGACAGGTCCATGACGAGCTTGCCTCCCTGTTCGGCGTCAATCGCCACCCTGACCTCCCCGGTCTTGATTAAATTGCTTGCAGCAAGCAAGTATATGCACGGGCTTCTGGTTCCTGCAATCGACGGGAAAGGAGAGGTCTCGGGTGCGCCCGGAGTGCGGCACGGGCCGAGTTGACTATCGAAGAGGGAAGTCGACGCCGGTCGACAGCAGGGTGACCTCAAGGCCGATCCGGAAGGGGTTCCTCCGGCGGTGAAGCCGCTATCTACGTGGAGATGTGGTGACTGCGCGGCGTGGAAGTGCCCCCGGTCGGACTCGAACCGACACTGGACGGGTTTTGAATCCGTTGCCTCTGCCAATTGGGCTACGGGGGCGAACGCGGCGAGCCGCTGGTCGGAAAGTCTAACCGACGACCGGTGAGCGGCTGTCCGACGCCCGCCCTAGAGTGGCCGTGTGAGCACCACGAGCCAGACCGCCGAAGCCAGTTCCGCCGCCACCACCGCGTCCACCGACGCCGCCGAGGCACACGGGCCCACCCGTCTGTTGCTCCTCGACGGGCACTCGCTGGCCTTCCGCGCGTTCTACGCGCTTCCCGCGGAGAACTTCTCCACGGCCTCCGGGCAGCACACCAACGCGGTCTACGGATTCCTGTCGATGGTCGCCAACCTGGTCACCACCGAGGAGCCCACCCACCTGGCGGTGGCGTTCGACGTCTCCCGGGCGACCCTGCACCGGACGGCCGAGTACCCGGAGTACAAGTCGACGCGCTCGGCTGCCCCCGAGGAGTTCAAGGGACAGGTCGAGCTGATCCAGGAGGCGCTGGCGGCACTCGGGGTCCGCACCCTGTCCCTGGAGGGCCACGAGGCCGACGACATCATCGCGACCCTGGCCACCCAGGCGGCAGGGGCCGACACACTCATCTGCACGGGGGACCGCGACGCGCTGCAGCTGGTCTCCGACGCGGTGACCGTCCTCTACCCGGTCAAGGGAGTCTCGGAGCTCGCCCGCTTCACCCCCGAGGCGGTGGAGGCCAAATACGGGGTGACCCCCGCTCAGTACCCGGACGTCGCCGCGCTGCGGGGCGACACCTCCGACAACCTCCCCGGTGTGCCCAAGGTTGGCGACAAGACGGCGGCGAAGTGGATCGTCCAGTACGGCAGCCTGTCGGAACTGATCGCGCACGCGGACGAGGTCAAGGGCAAGGTGGGGGAGAGCTTCCGCGAGCACCTCCCGCAGGTGCAGCTCAACCGCCGTATCACCGAACTCACCCGGGACCTCGACCTCGGCGTCCAGATCGATGAACTCACGAGGCGCCTGCCCGAACGGGCGGACGTCAACGCCCTGTTCGACCGGCTGGAGTTCGGTCCCCAGGCCCGCGACCGGTTCCTCTCCGCGTTCCTCCCGGAAGGCGCACCCGAGCCGGTGCCGGAGATCGAGATCGAGCAGGCCGCGGTCCTGCGGGCGGGCGAGGTCTCGGACTGGCTGGCGGCCCACGCGCCGGCCGGGAGTCGGCACGGCCTCGTCGTCGTCGGTCCCTCACGACCGGGCGCGGGGGACGCGCAGTCGGTCACCGTGGCGGCGGCGGGCGGAGCCTCCGGACATATCGACCTCGCACGGATCGGCCCCGCCGACGACCAGGCTCTACAGGCGTGGTTGGCCGACGACGCGGTGTCGAAGGCGGTACACGATGCCAAGGCCGCGACCCACGCCCTGATGGGCCGGGACCTCCGCCTGGGCGGTGTGACGCTGGATGTGGCACTCGCCGCCTATCTCGTCCGTCCCGGTCAGCGCAGCTACGGCCTGGCGGAGTTGTTCCAGCGCCACCTGCAGCGTGAGCTCCCGGAGCCCGAGGCGGCGGAGAAACAACTGTCGCTGCTGGATGAGGTCGACGAGTCCGAGGCCGAGCAGCAGGCGGCCAACTCGGCGGCGACCCGCGCCCGGGCCGTGATCGACCTCGCCGAGCGCCTCGACGTGGAGCTGGAGCAGGTGCACGGTGCGCAGCTGCTCGCGGATATGGAACTGCCGCTCGTGCCGGTGCTCGCGCGGATGGAGTCGATCGGAATCGCGGTCGACTCGTCGGCCCTGGACGACCTCCGCGACGGGTTCGCCGACCGTGGGCGTGACGCGGCAGAGGCGGCCTACGCCGCGATCGGGGGCGAGCAGATCAACCTCGGTTCGCCCAAGCAGCTCCAGGTGGTGCTGTTCGACACCCTGGGCATGCCCAAGACCAAGAAGACCAAGACGGGGTACACCACCGACGCCAAGGCGCTGGAGGAGCTTCTCTCCAAAGAAACCGGGGACACCCCGGGACGGGCCTTCCTCGAGGCACTGCTGCTGCACCGCGAGGCGACCAAGATGCGCACCACCGTCGAGGGGCTGATCAAGTCCATCGGGGACGACGGGCGCATCCACACCACGTTCAACCAGACGGTCGCCGCGACCGGGCGGTTGTCCTCCACCGATCCGAACCTGCAGAACATCCCGGTCCGCACCGAGGACGGCCGACGGATCCGCAGGTCGTTCGTCGTGGGCGAGGGCTACGACTGCCTGCTCACGGCCGACTACAGCCAGATCGAGATGCGCGTGATGGCGCACCTGTCCGGTGACGAAGGACTGATCGAGGCGTTCCGGACCGGCGAGGACCTGCACTCCTTCGTCGGCTCCCGGGCGTTCGGGGTGCCGATCGACCAGGTCACCCCCGAGCTCCGGCGCAGGGTCAAGGCCATGAGCTACGGGCTCGCCTACGGGCTCAGCGCGTTCGGTTTGGCCGCGCAGCTCGGCATCAGCCAGACCGAGGCCCGCGAGCAGATGGACGCCTACTTCTCCCGCTTCGGGGGAGTCCGCGACTACCTGCACGCGGTGGTGGACCAGGCCCGACGTGACGGCTACACCGAGACGCTGTTCGGTCGTCGGCGCTACCTGCCCGAGCTCAACTCGGACAACCGGCTCAAGCGCGAGAACGCCGAGCGTGCGGCCCTCAACGCCCCTATCCAGGGCACCGCCGCGGACATCATCAAGGCGGCGATGCTCAAGGTGGACGCCGACCTCGACGAGCGGGGGCTGCAGAGTCGTCTGTTGCTCCAGGTCCATGACGAACTGGTGCTCGAGGTGGCAAAGGGCGAACTCGAGGAGGTCCGCGAGCTCGTCGTCGACCGGATGTACTCCGCCATCGAACTCAACGTCCCGCTGGACGTCTCCACGGGCACGGGGCCCGACTGGGACTCCGCGGCCCACTGAGTAACCAGTGGGTAACCACTGACGCCAAAAGCGGGCGGTGCGTTTTGTGGTGCTCGACGTATGCCCTAGGTTCATTGCAGATTCGGCTACCCGACGCCTGAAAGGGCACGCACATGACCCTCACCTCACGGCGCGGCCTCCGTGCTGCACTGGCACTGACCGCCACCGCGGCCCTCGCGCTCACCGGCTGCACCACCAACACCGAGGGTCCCGAGGACTCGGGAGAGCCGAGGCAGGAGGTCTCGCTCGAGACGGACGACGAGATCGCCGCCCTCGTACCGGCCGAGATCCGCGAGAAGGGCGTGCTGGTGATCGGCACCAACCCGCCGTACGCGCCCAACGAGTTCAAGAACGAGCGGGGCGAGATCGTCGGCTTCGACATCGACGTGATGACCGCCGCCGCCCAGCTCATGGGATTGCGTGCGGAGTTCCGCGAGTCCGACTTCGAGAAGATCATCCCCGCCATCGAGGGCGGCACCATGGACATGGGCGCCTCGTCGTTCACCGTCAACGACGAGCGGCTGCAGACCGTCGACTTCGTCACCTACTTCGAGGCCGGCATCCAGTGGGCATCGGCGGCGGGCACCGACGTCGACCCCGACGACGCGTGTGGCCTGAGCGTGGCGGTCCAGCGCACCACGGTCTCCGACCAGGAGGACGTGCCCGCCCGCAGCGAGGCGTGCGTCGCCGCCGGCAATCCCCCGATCGAGAAGGTCCAGTTCGATTCCCAGGACGAGGCCTCCACCGCCGTGGCGCTCGGCAAGGTCGACGCCATGTCCGCCGACTCGCCCATCTCGGCGTACGCCGTCAAGCAGTCCGAGGGCAAGATGCAGCTGGCCGGGGACGTCTTCGACTCCGCCCCCTACGGTTGGCCCGTGCGCAAGGGGTCCGAACTGGCCGCCGCGCTCGAGGCCGCAGCGGACAAGCTCATCGAGACCGGTGACTTCGAGAAGATCGCCCAGAACTGGGGCCTCGAGGACGGGTTGATCGACGACGCCGAGATCCGGAAGGGCTGAGTGACCGGTCGGTGAGCACCGCGCAGAACCGCGCCTCGGCCCCCCGAGACGCTCCTGACCCCATCGAGGCGGTGCCGCTCCGGCACCCGTGGCGGTGGGTGTCGGCGACCATCGTCCTGGTCCTGGTGTTCCTGTTCATCTGGGGCGCCGCGACCAACCCGGCCTACGGCTGGGGCACCTACGGCCGCTACCTGTTCGACACCCGGTTCGGCATGGCGGTGTTCTACACCATCGCGCTGACGGTGCTGTCGATGATCCTCGCCGTCATCCTGGGGGTCATCCTCTCGGTGATGCGGATGAGCAGCAACCCGGTGCTCAAGGCCGTGGCCTGGGTGTACCTGTGGATCTTCCGGGGGACGCCGATCTACGTCCAGCTGCTGTTCTGGGGCCTGATCTTCACGCTGTACCGGCAGGTCCAGTTCGGCATCCCCTTCACCGACTTCCAGATCGTCCGCTTCGACGACACGATGGTGTTGTACTCGGCGTTCTGGCTGGCGGTGGTGGGTCTGGCCATGAACGAGGCCGCCTACATGGCCGAGATCGTGCGGGCGGGTATCTCGTCCGTTCCGGAGGGACAGGCCGAGGCCTCCACCGCGCTCGGCATGTCGTGGGGTCAGACCATGCGCCGGACGATCCTGCCGCAGGCCATGCGGGTGATCATCCCGCCCACCGGCAACGAGTTGATCTCGATGCTCAAGACCACCTCACTCGTCGTTGCCATCCCGTTCTCCGGCGAGCTCTACGGTCAGGCCCGCGACATCTCCGGGGTCAATTTCCAGCCGATCCCGCTGCTGCTGGTCGCGGCCACC
The DNA here is from genome assembly GCF_014145145.1 of Dietzia cercidiphylli. Classification (GTDB taxonomy): domain Bacteria; phylum Actinomycetota; class Actinomycetes; order Mycobacteriales; family Mycobacteriaceae; genus Dietzia; species Dietzia natronolimnaea. Next base: position 3,381 of record NZ_JAALEA010000439.1, on the reverse strand, counting down.
TGGTACCTGGTGATCACCAGCGTGCTCATGGTGGGCCAGCACTTCCTCGAGAAGAAGTTCTCCCGCGGCGCCACCCGCCAGCTCACGGCAAAGCAGTTGCGGGCGCTGGCCGAGGCGGACGGCCTCACCCCCTCCGGGCTCGCCGCGGCCAGAGGGACCGACCAGTCGGGAGGGATGCCATGACTCCGATGGTCAGGGCCGAGCAGGTCTGCAAGAGTTTCGGATCGCTGAGGGTGCTCAAGGGCATCGACATCGAGGTGGCCGCCGGAGAGGTGCTGTGCCTGGTCGGCCCGTCCGGGTCCGGCAAGTCCACCTTCCTCCGGTGCATCAACCACCTCGAGCGTGTCGATGCCGGTCGGCTGTACGTCGACGGCGACCTGGTGGGGTACCGCGAGAAGGGCGACAAGCTCTACGAGATCTCGCCCAGGCACGCGGCCAGGCAACGCCGGGACATCGGGATGGTGTTCCAGCACTTCAACCTCTTCCTGCACCGCACCGCCCTGGAGAACGTCATCGAGGCGCCGATGCTGGTCAAGGGTGAGTCGAGGGCGGAGGCCACCGAGCGGGCCAGGGCACTGCTGGAGAAGGTCGGGCTCTCGGCGAAGGCGGACGCCTACCCGGCGCAGCTGTCCGGTGGTCAGCAGCAGCGGGTGGCGATCGCCCGCGCGCTGGCGATGGAGCCCAAGCTCATGCTGTTCGACGAGCCCACGTCGGCACTCGACCCCGAACTGGTCGGTGAGGTCCTGGGGGTCATGCGGGATCTCGCGGACGCCGGCATGACCATGATCGTCGTCACCCACGAGATGGGTTTCGCCCGGGAGGTCGCCGACACGATCGCCTTCATGGACGACGGAGTCGTGGTCGAGGCCGGGCGTCCGTCCGAGGTGCTCGTGACGCCCGCCCATCAGCGGACCAGGGACTTCCTGTCGAAGATCCTCTAGCCGGAGCCCCGATCCTGTTGCCGTGAGGCAGGAGGGGGCGCGGGTCAGGGGAGAGCGGCCACGAAGATGGCGGTGCCGGGGAAGATGCTGCCGCGCAGCGGGCTCCACTGCCCCCATTCGCGGTCCAGCCATTCCGGCCACTCGGGCTCGATCAGGTCCTTCACCTCGAATCCGGCGCCGACCAGTTCCCGGATCCGGTCACCAGCCGTGCGGTGGTGCTCGACGTAGGTGAGGTCGCCCTGCTCGTCGTACTCGGTGTAGGGCGTGCGGTCGAAATACGGGAACGCGGCCACGAGTCCCTCGGGGCCCGGATCGTCACGGAAGATCCACCGCATCGGGTGGTTGACGGAGAAGACGAACCGTCCGCCGGGTCGGAGCACGCGTGCGGCCTCCGCCATGACCCCGGCGGTGTCCGCCACGAAGGGGATCGCCCCGAACGCGGAGAACGCGACGTCGAAGCTGTCGGTGGCGAAGGGCAGGCGGCCGGCATCGGCCTGGATCAGTGGTACCCCGGCCGCGGGGCCCGTCGACCGGCTCGCGGCCTCGGCGCCCACGCGGAGCATCCCGGCGGAGAGGTCGACGGCGACGGCGCGGGCCCCGCGGCCGGCGATCCACCGGGAGCACGGTGCGGAACCGCACCCGATCTCCAGGACGTCGCGGCCCGTGACGTCACCCAGGAGATTCCAGTCGCCCTCGTGCAGGCCCTCGGGACACCACACGAACTCGCCGTCGGGGGAGTGTGCGCCGAGGAAATCCCCGTGTTCGTCGTGGTACTCGACCGCTTCCGTGTCCCACCACGTGCGGGAGGCGCGGACGGACTCGCCGTGGTCGGGGGGGTTTGTGGACGTCACGCTGGCAGAGTACAGTTGACCGTCGCGTGCGTACACGCTCGCGAACATCTGTCCACCTACGATTCCTATCCACTCCGGAGCACCCCACCCTATGACCACCAAAACCACCTCGCCGCAGGTAGCCGTCAACGACATCGGCTCCGCGGAGGATTTCCTCGCCGCCATCGACGCCACGATCAAGTACTTCAACGATGGCGACATCGTCGAGGGCACGATCGTCAAGGTCGACCGCGACGAGGTCCTGCTCGACATCGGATACAAGACCGAGGGTGTCATCCCCTCGCGCGAACTTTCCATCAAGCACGATGTCGACCCCGGTGAGGTCGTCGAGGTGGGCGACGAGGTCGAGGCCCTGGTCCTGACCAAGGAGGACAAGGACGGCCGTCTGATCCTGTCCAAGAAGCGCGCCCAGTACGAGCGCGCCTGGGGCACGATCGAGGAGCTCAAGGAGAAGGACGAGGCCGTCAAGGGCACCGTCATCGAGGTCGTCAAGGGTGGCCTGATCCTCGACATCGGCCTCCGTGGCTTCCTCCCCGCCTCCCTGGTGGAGATGCGCCGCGTCCGCGACCTCCTTCCCTACGTGGGGCAGGAGCTCGAGGCCAAGATCATCGAGCTGGACAAGAACCGCAACAACGTCGTGCTCTCGCGTCGTGCATGGCTCGAGCAGACCCAGTCCGCGGTCCGCTCCGAGTTCCTGCACCAGCTGCAGAAGGGCCAGGTCCGCAAGGGCGTCGTGTCCTCGATCGTCAACTTCGGTGCGTTCGTCGACCTCGGCGGCGTCGACGGTCTCGTGCACGTGTCCGAGCTGTCCTGGAAGCACATCGATCACCCGTCCGAGGTCGTCGAGGTGGGCCAGGAGGTCACCGTCGAGGTCCTCGACGTCGACCTGGACCGCGAGCGTGTCTCGCTATCGCTCAAGGCCACCCAGGAGGATCCGTGGCGGCACTTCGCCCGGACCCACGCGATCGGTCAGATCGTGCCGGGCAAGGTCACCAAGCTCGTGCCGTTCGGCGCGTTCGTGCGAGTCGACGAGGGCATCGAGGGCCTCGTCCACATCTCCGAGCTGGCCGAGCGCCACGTCGAGGTCCCGGATCAGGTCGTCACGGTCAACGACGACGCGATGGTCAAGGTCATCGACATCGACCTCGACCGTCGTCGTATCTCGCTCTCGCTCAAGCAGGCGGACGAGGACTACACGGAGGAGTTCGACCCGTCGAAGTACGGCATGGCCGACAGCTACGACGAGGCCGGGAACTACATCTTCCCCGAGGGCTTCGATCCCGAGACCAACGAGTGGCTCGAGGGCTTCGAGAAGCAGCGTGAGGAGTGGGAGAACCGCTACGCGGAGGCCGAGCGTCGTCACAAGATGCACACCGGTCAGATCGAGAAGGGTCGCGCCGCTGCCGCGGAGGCCGCTGAGGCCGCGCCGACCAACTACTCGTCTGAGTCCGCTCCGTCGTCGCGTCCCGCTGCTGCGGCCGACGCCGCTCCGGCCGAGACCACCGGCGGTTCGCTGGCCTCGGACGAGCAGCTGGCAGCCCTGCGTGCCAAGCTCGCCGGAGGCGAGTGATTCTCGCTGACTGAGGCGG
>NZ_JAALEA010000438.1 GCF_014145145.1 Dietzia cercidiphylli | reverse complement strand
ACGACCGGGGCCGTTTCGCCCTTTCGGCCGTGTGGCGGATTCCAGGGGTCGTTGCGTTCGTGCCCCGTGGGCGTCCGGCTCAGCGGCCGGCTGGTTCCACGATGGACTCGGGTGGCGCGGGCGCCGCCGCGGCGACCTCTTCCAGACGCTGCTCGTCGATCACGCCCCCGTCATCGATGGCCCCGGCCTCCACGGCAGTTGCCACCGCAACCCGCGACTGCACGGCGGTGTGCGTGTCCGTGTTGGGGGCGTTGAAGTCGAACTCACCGAGGTCGGTACGCAGCAGGAACACGTTGTACGCATCCCACGTGGAGAGCGTGTAGAAGAGATGCTCACCGTCCGAGGTGATCGAGGCCGGATGGATCATCGGGGCGTAGGCGTTGGGGAACATGCGGCGGTCGACGAGAGTCTGGGGCGCAGACCATGGGCCCTCGGGCCTGCTGGCCACCCGCATCGAGACGACGCCCGTGGCGGTGGAGGTCAGCGAGATGAACTGGTCTAGGTACTCGTTGTACGCGACCGACAGTTCTTCGACCGGCGCGGGCAGGATCAACTCGCTGCCTTCCGGATCGGACTCCCAGGTGGTGCCACCCTTAAACCACGTGTACGCGGCGGGGTCCTCGATCCGGTCGAGGGGCACGCGCGCGAGCGTGGCTGGTCCTCGGCGCCCGGACGGGGTCAGGTACTCGTACAGGTATTCGCCGTCCTCCAGGAATGCACTCATCTGCATCCCGTACCAGCGATCGGCTTCGACTGCGGGCGGGGTGTCGTCGTCCGACTCGAACTGCACGCTGCTGTTCCAGCCGGTGAAGTCGGTTACCCGGCGCATCGAGTCGGTGAGGACCTTCCAGGTGGCGCCGTTGTCCACCGACTTCACCAGCGCTGAATAATTGGTGTTCCACCCTCCCGGGGCGTTCCAGTCCCGAACCGACATGACGCGCATGTACATGGCGTTGTTGGCGCTGATCGCGGCCGTGGGGATGACTGTGACCTCACCGGTTCCGTTGGGCTGATGGGCCCCCTGGACCAATGCGGACGCCTGCCCGTCCTCGGACGGACGCGCCCCGGTGATCTTGAGCCCATCCGTGGGAGTGCCGTTCTCCGCGGTGAGCATGACATTGGACCGCCAATCGTTGCTCGTCGGCGTGCAGGCGCCGAACGTATCGCCGAACAGCACCATGGTCTCGTCGCCGTGCTCGAACATGATGCCGAGGTCGGTTCCATAGATGTTGTACGCGGAGTCGGTCTTGGCGGGGCTCGTGGGCCCGGTGACGAGTTGTCGGACGGACGTGGCTCCCTTGAGTACGGGAACCGTGCCCTGGGTGCTGGTGATCCAGCGCGGGAAATCACGTACGGAGGAGGCCGCCACTCCGGCCACGGAGTTCGCGGCGTTCGCGAGCGAACCAGTGGCGAGGTTCAGACCGAGCGAGTTGGGCGGGAAGTTCCCGAGAAAATTGTTGCAGGGGCCGCTGGCGGAGTCCGAGGATCCCAGTGACCCGGCCGAGCCGGATGATTGTGCTCCACCGGTCGCCGGGGCGAGCAGTGATGTGGACAGGAGCGCCACGGGGACTGTGAGCAGAACCGAGGCGAGAGTGGAATAGGGACGCATGAAGGGAAGGATATAGAACTGCGATTCGGAGGAATCGATACTAGGTCACTTACACTGCGTACATGCTGATGGTGGGTCTGACCGGTGGGATCGGTGCCGGCAAGTCGACGGTGACGGCGGTGCTCAAGGAGGCGGGGGCGGTGATCGTGGACGCGGACCTCATCGCCCGCGAGGTCGTCGAACCGGGGTCCCCGGGTCTGGCGATGCTGGTCGCGGAGTTCGGTGAGGACATCCTGGGATCGGACGGCGCCCTCGACCGCGCGGCCCTCGCCGCCCGGGCCTTCGTCGATGCCAAGCGGACCGCAGCCCTCAATGCGATCACCCACCCGTTGATCGGCGAGCGGACGGCGGAACTGTTCGGCACGGCGCCCGAGGACGCGATCGTCGTACATGACATGCCACTGCTCGTCGAGGGCGGGATGACCCCCGGATACCACCTCGTGATCGTGGTCGACGCCCCGGCAGAGGTGCGCCTCAGGCGACTGGTCGAGCAGCGGGGAATGCCCGAGGACGACGCGCGTGCTCGAATGTCGAGACAGGCCACCGACGAGGCCCGACGAGCCGCGGCCGACATCCTGATAGACAATTCGGGTGACCGACAGACGGTCGTGGACCTGACCCGCGCGCTGGTCGAGATCCGTCTGGATCCGTTCGAACACAACCTCCGGACCGGGACCCCCGTGGTGGGTGAGCGGACCGTCGTGCCTTTTCGACCGGAGTGGGCGGGCGAGGCGGAACGGGCGTGCGCCCGTCTGCGCCACGTGGTGGGGGGCACCGCGAACCGGATCGACCACGTTGGTCCGACGGCGATCGAGGGGCTGGACGCGCCCGACATCCTCGACCTTCAGGTGACCGTCCGAGACGCCGACGCGGTCGAGGACGCGCTCCACTCGCTGACCGGGGCGGGCTACGTGCGCGATCGGTCGAGCGATCGTCCGTTGCTGCACTGGTGCGACCCCGCCCGACCCCTGGAGGTGACGGTTGTCGCAGAAGACGACCCGGATCACGAGTTCGCCCTGCTCATGGCAGACGTGATAGGCGCTGATCCCGGCGCCCGTGCGGAATACTCGGAAATCCTGCGCCGCGCGAACCGCGAGGAGACGCGCGAGTGGGAACGCACCCTGACCGAGGCCTCGCTACGGCACCGCTGACGGGGCCGTGGCGGGCGGGATGGTGACCCCGCCCGCGGGCGGCTTCACTCCGTCGGGACCACCCCGTCCACCAGTTCGGACACGGGCACCTGCCGGATGACCTCGGTCGTAGCCTGGGCAGTGGGGGCGCGGCGCAGGGTGGGCTCGGGGAACAGCGCGTCCAGTTCGGTCCGTACGAGGAAGACGTTGTACGCGTTCCAAGTGGTGACGAGGTAGTACAGGTCGTTGCCCTGTGCCCACGGGTGCATGAACGCCCCGTACACCCCCGGCAGCACCGAGTAGTCGATGAGCGTGGTGGCATCGCTCCACGGGCCCCACGGGTTGTCAGCGGTCCGCATGACCACCGAGTCGAAACCCTGGGAGTACATCGCCGTGTACTTGTGCAGGTGCGCGTTGTACATCGTCGACAACTCGCTTGCGGGGGCGGGGAGAACGGTCACAGCGTCGCCGATCCGGTCGACCCAGGTCGTGCCGTTCCAGTATTCGTATGCCTCGGGATCGAGCACGCCATCGAGCGGGGCCGGGCCGTGCTCGAGGTCCCCGGTGGACGGGGACCCGCTCAGGGGGACCCGCGCGAGGATCGCCGCACCCTGGCGGCCCGAAGGGGTCAGGTATTCGTATAGATGGGTGTCGGTCTTGAGGAATGAGCTCATCTGGGCGGAACGCCAGGCGCTGTCCACCCCGGGGGCGCCCTCACCGGCATCGCCGGCGCTGGTGATCCGTCGCGCCATCTCGGGCACGATCTCCCAGTTCTCGCCGTTGTCGGTGGAGTAGGCCATACCGGAGTAGTTGGTGGTCCACGAGCCCGGCTGGCCCCAGTGTGCAACCGACATGTACCGCAGGTACTGCACCCCGTTCACGGAGATCCCGGCGGTGGGGATGATGGTCACTTCGCCGGTCTGGTGGCTCCGTTCCACGAGCGACTTGGCCAGACCATCAGAGCCCATCGCGGCCGAGTCGATGGTGATGCCGTCGGTCAGATCGTCGTCGCCGGACCGAAACAGGACGTTGGACCGCCACTGGTTGCCTGGCACGGTGCAGTCGCCCATCGTGTCGCCGAAGGCCATCAGCACCTGCGGGTCGTTCGGGCTGCCGTTGTCCCACATGATGCCCAGGTCCGTGCCGGCCACGCCGTACTTGTTGATGGTATCGGTGGGGCTGGTGGGCCCGGTGACCAGTTGCAGGAACCGGGTGGGTCCCCGCAGGACCGGGACGGTGCCCTCCTCGCCGGTGATCCACGGCGGCATGCCGTAGACGGAGCCCACGAGCGGGTCGAGCGAACCGGACAGGCCGTTGCCGAGCGAGCCGGTCTCCAGCTGCTGGATGAGCGAGCCCGATCGGTCGGCAGACCCCAGGGCTCGGGACGCGGACCCGAGGGAGCCGGAGCTACCGGATGATCCAACCGAACCGAGCGAACCGAGCGAACCGGTGGCCATGCCGGCCTCGGTCTGGTGCTCGAGGAGGGAGCCGAAGTTGCCGAACATCTCGCTGCAGGGGCCGGCCGCCGCGGTACCGGCGCCGAGCGTGCCGACGACCGTCACCGTGGCGGCGACGGTTACGGTGGCCGCCACGGCCGCGGTGAACCGCCGTGTCGGCGTGGGGGATGAGGGGCGGGTCATGGGTGTCAGGCCTCCGGGAGGGGGATCTTGTCGACGAGGACAGTCTCGCCGGTGTCAGCGGGGTCCGGGGTGTCACGGGTCCAACTGTCATCGGCAACTCGCAGGCGGGACTGCGCGGGCGGCGTGGACCGGTCCAGGAGCTGATCCAGATCGGACTTCATGAGGAAGACGTTGTAGGCATCCCACGTGGACAGCGTGAAATAAAGATCATCGCCGCTTGCTTCGACTACGGGGCTCCAGGGATGCGCGAAGGCTCCGTACAGGGTGGGAAGATGCTTGCTCGAAAGCAGGATGTCTTTGCCTGACCAGAGGCCCTCCGGCACTTCTGCCTTCCGCAGCACGACATTGTTCTGATCGTCGGTGTAGAGAGCCAAGAAGAGCTCAAGGCTCGGGCTCCACGAGACCGAGAGTTCGCTCACCTGGCCGTCGAGGACCACCGCCGCGGCGTCCTGCTCCGCCACCCAGTCGGAGCCGTCCCAGAACGTGTAGGCGTCCATGGTCTCGATCTGTGCCTCGGGGACGCGCGCGAGGATCGCTGATCCGTTGCGGCCCGACGGCGTCATGTACTCATAGATGTAGTCGCCGTGTTTGACGAAGGCGCTCATCTGGGCGGCATCGTGTCGGGGGCGGGCCGGAGTCAGATCCCCTGGCAGGGCCATGCGGCCGGGCCCTGGGCGGGCTGTTCCTCTGATGGGAACCCACGTATCGCCGTTGTCGCCGGACTTGGCGAGGGCCGAGTAGTTCGTGGTCCACTCGCCCGGGTCGCCCCACGTGTCAACCGACATGTATCGCAGGTACTGCGTCTGCTCGACGGCGACGCCGGCGGTGGGAATCACGGTCGTCTCCCAGTCGTGTCCAGTCCGTGGCAGGATCGACGCGGCAATGCCGTCTTTCATGGGCGCGTCGTCGATACGCATGCCATCTGCCAGGGTGCGGTCCGAGGAACGGAACAGAACATTGCTACGCCACTGGGTGTCGCCCTTGCAATCGCCCATCGTGTCGCCGAGGGCCATGTGCACTTGATTCTTGCCGGCTGCCCCGCCGTTCTCCCACAGGATTCCCAGGTCGGTACCGGAGATGCCGAAGCGATCAACAGTGTCGTTCGGGCTGGTGGGTCCGGTGAGCAGTTCGACGGTGGTGGTTCGTCCCTCCAACACGGGGATATAGCCGGATGTGCCGTTGTGCCAGGGGGCGGCCGGGGGCGCAGGGTTGGGCGGCGCCACCGGTGAACCCCCGCCGGAACTGCTCGACCCGCTGCCTCCTCCCGTGCCCCCGCCGACACCTGCCGGGGGCCATTCGTCGCACGGGGCGGCTGCCGCGATCGGCGCGGCCAGGATGAATGTCCCGGCGATAAGAGAGGTGGCGGTGGCAATTGCTACCGGTCGGACACCTCGTCGGCGGCGGGAGGGAGAGGCGAGACGACGACGACGTGGGGCGTGGATCACGGTGGATCTCCGAACGGTGGGACGATGTGAACGCCTAACGATAGGGCACGGTGATGCCTGAGTCACTCCCAACTGCGCGGGGGTGAGCAGACGGAGTCGCGTACTCGTAGGCTGGTTGGTATGGCTTTCGCGACCGAGATCCCCGACGACGGGGTCCCCGCCGACCCGACAGTGCTCTCCTATTCGGAGTTCCGGCCGATCGGCGACGTCGAACGGAGCACGACACGCTTCGAGGTGGTGAGCGAATTCACCCCGTCGGGCGATCAGCCGACGGCGATCGCGGAGCTGACTGAGCGCCTGGCACGGGGCGAGCGCGACATCGTCCTCCTGGGTGCGACGGGCACAGGCAAGTCGGCGACCACCGCGTGGCTCATAGAGAAGGTGCAGCGGCCGACCCTGGTGATGGCGCCCAACAAGACGCTCGCCGCGCAGCTGGCCAACGAGTTGCGCGAGATGCTGCCCAACAACGCGGTTGAGTACTTCGTCTCGTATTACGACTATTACCAACCGGAGGCGTACATCGCCCAGACGGACACCTTCATCGAGAAGGACTCGTCCATCAACGACGACGTGGAGAGGCTTCGGCACTCCGCGACATCGTCACTGTTGTCCAGGCGTGACGTCGTCGTCGTCAGCTCCGTCTCGTGCATCTACGGGCTCGGCACCCCCCAGTCGTACCTCGACAGGTCGGTGGCTCTGTCCATCGGGCAGGAGGTCGACCGCGACCAGCTCCTCCGACTACTGGTGGATGTCCAGTACGAACGAAACGACGTGTCCATGACCCGCGGCACGTTCCGGGCGAAGGGCGACACCGTCGACATCATCCCGACCTACGAGGAGCTCGCCGTCCGCATCGAGTTCTTCGGTGACGAGATCGATGCGCTGTACTACATCCACCCGCTGACGGGCGACGTCGTCCGCAGGGTCGACGAGGTGCGCATCTTCCCGGCCACCCACTACGTCGCCGGCCCGGAGCGGATGGCCAGGGCGATCGCCTCCATCGAGGCCGAGCTCGAGGAGAGGCTGGCCGAGTTGGAGAACCAGGGCAAGCTGCTCGAGGCACAGCGGCTACGGATGAGGACCTCCTACGACATCGAGATGATGCAACAGGTGGGCTTCTGCTCCGGCATCGAGAACTACTCGCGGCACATCGACGGGCGGCCGGCGGGAAGCTCCCCGGCCACGCTCATCGACTACTTCCCCGAGGATTTCCTCACGGTTATCGACGAGTCACACGTGACTGTTCCCCAGATCGGCGCGATGTTCGAGGGCGACGCCTCCCGCAAGCGCAACCTCGTCGACTTCGGTTTCAGGCTCCCGTCAGCGCTCGACAACCGACCGCTCACCTGGGAGGAGTTCTCCGACCGGGTGGGCCAGACCGTGTACCTGTCGGCCACCCCCGGTGCGTACGAGATGGGGCGGACGGGGGGCGAGTTCGTCGAGCAGGTCATCCGACCCACCGGGCTGGTGGACCCGAAGATCGTCGTCAAGCCCACCAAGGGGCAGATCGACGATCTCCTCGGTGAGATCCGCGCCCGGGCGGATCGCGACGAGCGGGTGCTGGTGACCACCCTGACCAAGAAGATGTCCGAGGACCTCACGGACTATCTGCTGGAACTCGGCGTGCGGGTGCGATACCTGCACTCGGAGATCGACACCCTGCAGCGGGTGGAGCTGCTCCGCGACCTGCGACGCGGCGAGTACGACGTCCTGGTGGGTATCAACCTGCTCCGGGAGGGACTCGACCTCCCCGAGGTCTCCCTGGTGGCGATCCTCGACGCCGACAAGCAGGGCTTCCTCCGCTCGGCGACGTCGCTCATCCAGACCATCGGCCGTGCGGCCCGCAACGTCTCCGGCGAGGTCCACATGTACGCGGACTCCGTCACCGACGCGATGCGACAGGCCATCGAGGAGACCGACCGCCGGCGCGAGAAGCAGGTCGCGTACAACACCGAGCACGGTATCGACCCGCAGCCCCTGCGGCGGAAGATCGCCGACATCCTCGACAGGGTCGGGGAGGAGAAGAACGGGGAGTCGTCCACCGACCCGCGGGACCGGCCCGAGCTCGTGGGGGCACGGGTGGCGGGTGAGTCGGCGCGGCCTCGTAAGGAACTCGAGAAGCTCATCGGGGAGATGACCGAGCAGATGATGTCGGCGGCAACGGACCTACGGTTCGAGTTGGCGGGTCGGCTCCGCGACGAGATCGCCGAGCTGCGTAAGGAGCTCAAGGGGATGCGCGAGGCGGGAATCGACTGACCCGTCACTGTGACGTCGCGCGCTTACCTGGCACGGCGGGGACCCACGCGCACTACGCTGGGTAGAACTTGTTGCCGACGAGAGGAAGAGAATTGAGCGCCTACAAGAAGGTGGTCGTGGGTACGGACGGCTCGGAGTCGTCCTACCGGGCCGTCGATCGTGCTGCGTCGCTTGCCGCCGACGAGTCCGCGACCCTCGTGATCGCCTGCGCCTATGTGCCCGCCGATCCGCGTTCGGTCAGCCAGGCCGCCGATCAGCTGGGCGACGACGCCTATCAGATCCGCGGTGACAACCCGGCCGAGGACATCGTCCGGACGGCCCGGGACCGGGCGGTCGCCGCAGGGGCGTCGACGGTCGAGGCGCGGACCGTCAAGGGCGCGCCGGTCGAATCGCTCATCAAGCTGGCCGACGAGGTGGAGGCGGATCTGCTCGTCGTGGGGAACAAGGGCCTGAACTCTCTGACCGGCCGGCTCCTGGGCTCGGTGCCCGCGGATGCGGCCCGCCGGGCCATCTGCGACGTGCTCATCGTCCACACGACCTGAGCCGGCGGGCGACCCGGGTCCGGGCGACCCGGATCGGTGAACCGGGGAGCGTCAACCGCAGAGGTGGGCCCGGCTCGCATCGATGATGGCCCGGCCCACCTCCGCGGTGTCGCGCTCCGGATCCTGCGCGGCGATCGCGCTGGTGAGCGGGCGGAGGTGATCGAGGATGGTCTCGGTGTCGGACCCGTCGGAGATGCTCCGACAGATCCCTATCCCCACCTCGACGGTGGTGGCCGCGGTCATCTCCGTGGGTAGTCCGAACGCCGTCAGGTCGTCGAGGAAATCCTGCTCGCTGCCGTTCCTGGCAGGGCCTCTCGGGCCGACGGCGGCGGGCCCCCCGGCCTCGGCCTCGGCGCCCTGACCGGTGGTCTCCGCCCTCACGGTCCGGTCGGTCGCCTCCTCCGCGGGCCCGCAACCGCCGCCCACCGCGAGGACCGCGCACAACGCCACGGCGGCCGGGATCCGCACCGCGTGGTCGCTCATGCGCTGAGCTCCTCTGTGTCGTCGGAGACGGACTCGCGGATCCGTGAGAGCAGTGGACCGAACCGACCGGGCTGGACGAGGACCAGTTCCTGGGTGGCGCGGGTGGCCCCCACGTACAGATCCTGGAGCCCCTGCGGCGAACGTCCGAGGACGTGCTCCGGATCGACCACCACCACC
>NZ_JAALEA010000437.1 GCF_014145145.1 Dietzia cercidiphylli | reverse complement strand
GTCCCTGAGGGCGGCGATCCCGGGGGCGTTCTCGTGCCCGAGGTCATCGGGGAGGAGCACGGCCACGGCCCGGTCCTCCGGCACGAGGGAGACCTCGTCGGCCACCACCCGGCCCACCGAGCCCGCCTCGGTCTCGAGCCACGCGACAGGCCGTCGTCCCGCACGGACCGGGCGCGGCGAGGTCGCCCCCGGGTCGATCTGCGCGAGCAGCTGTTCCGCGACCGCGGAGACGGTCTCCGGGGTGCGGTAGTTGACGGTGAGCTCGCAGAGGACCCACCGGTCGTCCACGTACGGCGAGAGCGCGTCCTCCCACGAGTCGATGCCCGCAGGGCTGGAGGTCTGGGCGACGTCCCCGACGAGGGTCATCCAGCGGTTGGGGGAGCGGCGCATCAGCGCGCGCCACGCCATGGCGGACAGCTCCTGCGCCTCGTCGACGATCACGTGACCGAACGCCCACGTCCGATCCGCGCCGGCACGATCCGCGACGGTGAGGTCCGAGTCCGCACTGTGCCGCCGGGCGAGCGACTCCGCGTCGACCACGTCGTACGCCATGAGGACCTCCGGGTCCAGGTCGTCCTCGATGTCCTGGACCGCCGACCCGGTGAGGATCTCGAGCGCCTCCTCCGCCTGTCGGACCTGTTCGGCCCAGGCTCGGTCCGCCTCGTTGCCCTCCTCGGTGGGGTCCTCGCCCAGCAGTTCGGCGAGTTCGTCGAGGAGCGGGACGTCGGCCACCGAGAACGCCCCACCGTCGGCGCGGAAGAGGGCCTCCTGGTCCTCGGCCACATAGTCGCCGGCAGCCTCGGAGATCCGCTCGCGGCTGGAGAACAGGTCGGCCAACAATTGCTCCGGCCGCAGGGTGGGCCACCACTCGTCGATCGCGGCGAGGACCTCGGGCGCGCGTTCGACCTCTGTGCGCAGCGCGGCCCGGTCCTCCGCGTCCAGCAGCGGCCGGGCGGGGTCCCCGAGATCCCCGACCCCGTCGCCCTCGGGGGACCAGGCGGCGTCCTCCGCGTGCCCGACGGGATCGGTCAGGGACGCCACGTACTGCTCCGTGAGAGCGTCGATGATCCTCGCCGCGAACGTGGAACGCGCCTGGT
>NZ_JAALEA010000436.1 GCF_014145145.1 Dietzia cercidiphylli | reverse complement strand
GTGGGGGCAGTTCGCCCGCCTCTGCGACCTGGACTGACGGACCCCGCACCTAGGCTGGCGCCCGTGCCCCCACCGCTCAGACGCCGATCCGGCTCACCCCGACCGCCCGCCGCCCCGTCACTGCCGCGGCGGGAGCAGCTCCAGCCGCCGCGGTCCGAACTCGAACCGGACGGACTGTGGGACGGCGTGTGGGCCACCGCCTCCGACGCCCCCTCCCCCGACGAGGGCGCGGCGCTGATCGGCGGCGCGGAGATCCGTGAGTCGACACTGGAGGGCATCAGACTGAGCAGCGCCAGGGCCGACTCGCTCCGACTCACCGACGTCGTGGTCAGCGGCTGCGACCTGTCCGGGATGGTCGCCGACGGGGCCACGTTCACCCGGGTCAGATTCACCGGGTGCCGGCTCACCGGCCTGGTCCTGTCCGACGCCAGACTGACCGACGTGTCCTTCGAGGACTGCCACGCCGACATGATCAACCTGCGGATGGCCCGGCTCCAGAGGGTGCGCCTGTCCGCCACCCGCTGCAGGCAGGCGGACCTGCTGGAGGCGCGGGTGGCGGACCTGTCGACGGACGGCGCCGACCTGCGGGGCGCGAGCCTCGACCGGGCCACGTTCACCGCGGTGGACCTGAGGGGTGCCGAGTTGGAGGACGTGCGGGGGGCGTCCGCGCTCCGGGGGGCGATCATCTCGCCGGAGCAGGTCGTCGGGGTCGGACTGGCACTGATCGGCGAAGCGGGGATCAGGGTCGAGTAGGCGGGATCGAGCGAGCGCTCAGGGCAGGTGCGAGGCGGCGTCGCGCCACTGGTTGACGGCCCGGTTGATCACTGCCTGGAGACGGAGAACCTGGTCGCGATCCGTGAGCGCGATGCCGTCGACACCCGTCCGCAGGACGAGCTCGGGCACCCCGCGCCCGGCACCGTTCTCGTCGAGCACCGCCTTCTCGACCACGGACACCTCGAGAACCGCGTCATCGGCCGGACCGTCGACTTCGGCGACGAGGTCGTGACGGTAGCGAGGGGTCGAACAATCTACTGCATCGGACACGAGGGGACTCCCGACTGGAACGGTGGGGCGACTCCAACAATAGAGGTGGGAAAAGACCTGATCGCACCAGTGGGACAGCGTGTTACCGGTTGTGACGGATCCGTGACCCACGCCACCCCCGTCGCGCCGGTGCTGGACGAAGAAATCCCCGCGAAGTTGCGCGAGTTGCTTGTGTGACAGGTGTTACTAATTGATACTCACCCCATGACACCAGCCGGTCAGCCAGCCCGCCGTGCCCTTCTCCCCCGCCTTCTCGTGGCCCTCGCCTCCGCGGCGGCCCTGGCTCTCGGACTCCTCGTCGTCGTCATATCCCCCCGGGCCGACGCCGTCATCCCCCTCTCCCCCGTCTTCGACGGCCTGGCCCGCGGCGTCGACTCCTCGAGCTGGCAACACCCGCACGGCGCGCCGGTCGACTGGCACGCGGCCGCCGCGTCCGGCCAGTCCTTCGCCTTTATCAAGGCCACCGAGGGCACCGGCCCCGCGAACCGCTACTACGAGGCCGACGTCGAGCAGGCCCGGGCATCCGGCATGGCCGTGGGCAGCTACCACAAGGCCCGCCCCGCGATGGATCCCGCGGTCCAGGCCCGCGCCTTCGCCACCCGCCTGCAGTCCGTGGGAGGCGCCCAGCTGCCGCCGGTGCTCGACATCGAGACCGACGAGGGCAAGAACCCGGAGGAGCTGATCGAGTGGACGCACGTCTTCCTCACCGAACTCCAGCACCTCACCGGGCGGACCCCGATCATCTACACGTACCGCTTCTTCTGGATCGACCGGATGGCCAACACCACCCGGTTCTCCGAGTACCCGCTGTGGCTGGCCGAATACGGGGTGCCGGAGCCCACGCTCCCCGTGATCGGTGGCTGGAGCGAGTGGCTGTTCTGGCAGAACTCGGAGACCGGCGAGGTGCCGGGCTTCGCCGGCCCCGTGGACCTCAACGTCTTCGCCGGGACGCGCGAGGAGCTCGGGGCGTGGATGGGACCCGTCACGCCGGGTGAGGCGCCGGCACCCCCGCCGGCACCCGAGCCGGCACCCGAGCCGGCCCCCGCTCCG
>NZ_JAALEA010000435.1 GCF_014145145.1 Dietzia cercidiphylli | reverse complement strand
GGCGGCGGCCGGGGGACTCGTGCGCGTCAACGTCTCCGCCAAGCAGCTCTCGCGGCGGGCGCCGAGGTCGGCGCTGCTGGACGCCGTGGACCGGGTGGTGGGCGAGCACGGTGCCGAGGCCGGGCGTTACGAGTGGCCCCCGGTCGCACTGGTCCGCGCGGCCTGATTCCGACCGGGTGGACCGGGCGGGTCGAGCGTTCGGTGGCCCCGCGGACTGCGGGTAGGATCGGTGGCTGAGTCCCGGTAGGTCCGGGTCCGACCCGCGTATCAATCAGTCGAGGAGTTCCCACCGTGGCCCGAGTCGTCGTCGAAGTCATGCCCAAGGCCGAGATCCTCGATCCGCAGGGTCAGGCCATCCACCGCGCGCTCGGCCGCCTCGGTCACGCCGGTGTCACCGACGTCCGGCAGGGCAAGCGGTTCGAGCTCGAGGTGGCGGACGACGTCTCCGAGGCCGAGCTCGAGGAGATCGCCTCGTCGCTGCTGGCCAACACCGTGATTGAGGACTGGAAGGTCGTCCGCGTGGACTCCGCCGAGGTGGCCTCGTGACCGCACGGATCGGCGTCATCACCTTCCCCGGAACGCTCGACGACATCGACGCCTCACGGGCCGTCACCAGGTCCGGCGCCGAGGCCGTCTCCCTCTGGCACGCCGACGCCGACCTCCGGGGCGTCGACGCCGTGGTGGTCCCCGGCGGATTCTCCTACGGTGACTACCTGCGCGCCGGCGCCATCGCGTCCATGGCCCCCGTCATGGGCGAGGTCATCTCGGCCGCCCGCGGCGGGATGCCCGTGCTCGGCATCTGCAACGGCTTCCAGATCCTGTGCGAGGCGGGCCTGCTGCCCGGCGCGATGGGTCGCAACCGGGACATGCACTTCATCTGCCGCGACGAGTGGCTGCGGGTCGAAAACACCGACACCGCCTGGACCAGCCGTTTCGAGAAGGGTGCGGAGATCCTCATCCCGCTCAAGTCCGGTGAGGGCCGCTACATGGCGACCGCCGAGACCGTCGAGGAGCTCGAGGGGGAGGGCCGCGTGGTGTTCCGCTTCGCCAGCGACGCCCCCAACGGGTCCACCAACGGCATCGCCGGCATCACCTCGGAGAACGGGCGCGTGGTGGGCCTCATGCCGCACCCCGAGCACGCGATCGACCCGCTGACCGGACCCTCTGACGACGGGCTGGGGCTGTTCCTGTCCGCGCTGGACGCGGTCGTCACGGTCTAGTAGACGCACGTCGCCCATAGCGTAGGGCCCGCCGAGATCTCTCGGCGGGCCCTACGGCTTCAAGCGATGGTCAGGCGTTGGGCGGCAGCATGCCGCCGACGATGCCAGCGATGATGGCCCCGAAATCGGAGCTGCCGGAGCTACCGAGGTCGCCGCCGATACCACCGATGAACAGCGCCAGCATGTTCAGGGCGATGGCCGGTGCCCCGACGAGCGTGTCGATGACAGCCGATCCCGTGCCCGACGAGCCGCCCATCAGCTCTGCGGACATGGGGAGGGTCTCGGTAAGGATCGAGCCGGTGAGGTCCATGGAATCTCCTAAGGGGATGCCCCGGCGCCGGGGCGCGGGGAAGTTGCCGACGGCCCGAGTGGCCGCACGTGCCTGATAATTCTGCATATTTCTTTAGTCGCAGTGTTCACATCGGCCACAGAAGTGACATAGATCACACGCCGGGTCTGGGGCGCCAGTAGAAGGCCGTCGCCCGGCAGTCGCGCGCGGTCGCGAAAATCACCGGATGCGGTAGAACCGTGGGGTGAGTGAATCCAGCACCAAGCCCGTGTCCGCGTCCGACAAGGCCGCCCGGCCGTTCGACATAGTCCTCTACGGGGCCACCGGGTTCACCGGCGGTCTGGTGGCCGATTACCTGCTGCGGAACCTGCCCGAGGGCGGGGCGTGGGCGGTGGCCGGGCGTTCGCGGACCAAGCTTGACGCGCTCGTGGCGCGGCTCGCCGTCGAGGAGCCCGATGTCCCGGCTCCGGGGGTCGTCGTGGCGGACACCGAGGACCCCGCGTCGTTGGCGGACATGGCGCGGTCGGCGCGCGTCATCATCACGACCGTGGGCCCCTATCTCGAATACGGAGAGCCGCTCGTCGCCGCATGCGCCGAGGCCGGGACCGACTACGTGGACCTGACCGGCGAGCCCGAGTTCGCCGACCGTATGTACCTCGAGTACCACGACAAGGCCGTGGCCTCCGGCGCCCGGATCATCCACGCTTGCGGGTTCGACTCCATCCCGCACGACATGGGCGTGTTCTACACGATGAAGCAGGTCCCCGAGGGCGTGCCGGTGGCGGTCTACGGGGCCGTGCACGCCGATGCGCAGTTCTCCGGGGGCACATTCCACTCGGCCATCGGCCAGTTCGCCCGACTGCGCGAGGCGTCCCGGGTCGCCAAGCAGCGGCGGGAGAAGCAGGGCAAGGCGGCCGGGCGGCGCATCAAGGCGGTCGCCGGCAAGCCGCACCGCGACAGCGTGCTGGGCCGGTGGCTGGTGCCGCTGCCCACCATCGATCCCCAGATCGTCCTGCGCTCGGCCGCGGCGCTCGAGAGCTACGGCCCGGACTTCAGCTATGCGCACTACGCGTCGGTCGGCTCGCCCGTCACCGCGACCGCCGGGATGGTCGGGGTCGGGGCGTTGACGGTGGGCGCGTCGATCGGTCCGATCCGGTCGCAGATCCTCAAGCGCATCGACCGCGGCGCCGGGCCCAGCGAGTCGCGTCGTGCCCGGTCCTCGTTCGATGTGACCTTCGTGGCACTCGCCGGCGGCCGGCGGATCGTCACCCGGGTCAGCGGCGGCGACCCGGGCTACACCGAGACGTCGATGATGCTCGCGGAGTCCGCCCTGTGCCTGGCCTTCGACGACCTGCCCGCGCTCTCGGGGCAGCTCACCACCGCGCAGGCGATGGGCGACGCTCTCCTGGACCGCGTGCAGCGCGGGGGGCTGACCTTCGAGGTGCTGTCCACCTAGACCCGCTCCGCCCAGACCCGTCCCACCCAGACCGCTCCCGTCCAGCCCCGTCCGGGAGCGGATTCGACCATGGATGCCGGTTGACTAGACTCGGGCGCGTGACCACTCACGTCGACTCCATCGCGCACGCCACCGACACCCCCGACCTCGCCCAGCCGTGGGCGGAACTCGGACTCAAGGAGGACGAGTACGCCCGCATCCGGGAGATCCTGGGCCGCCGCCCGACGGACGCCGAGCTGGCGATGTACTCCGTCATGTGGTCGGAGCACTGCTCCTACAAGTCGTCCAAGGTGCACCTGCGCTACTTCGGGGAGACGACCACGGACGAGATGCGCTCGTCCATGCTCGCCGGCATCGGGGAGAACGCCGGCGTCGTGGACATCGGCGGCGGCTGGGCCGTGACGTTCAAGGTGGAGTCCCACAACCACCCCTCGTACATCGAGCCCTACCAGGGCGCCGCGACCGGTGTCGGCGGGATCATCCGCGACATCATGGCGATGGGTGCGCGGCCGGTGGCCGTGATGGACCAGCTCCGCTTCGGCCCCGCCGACGCCGACGACACGCACCGCGTGCTCCCCGGCGTCGTGGCCGGGGTCGGCGGGTACGGTAACTGCCTGGGCCTGCCCAACATCGGTGGTGAGACGGTGTTCGACGAGTCGTACGCCGCCAATCCGCTGGTCAACGCCCTCGGTGCGGGCGTCATGCGCGTGGAGGACCTGCACCTGGCGTTCGCCTCCGGCACCGGCAACCGGATCATCCTGTTCGGTGCGCGCACCGGTCTCGACGGGATCGGTGGCGTGTCGGTGCTGGCGTCCGAGACCTTCGATGTGGACGAGGACGGAGCGCCGGTCAAGCCGCGCAAGCTCCCCAGCGTCCAGGTGGGCGACCCGTTCATGGAGAAGGTCCTCATCGAGTGCTGCCTCGAGCTGTACCGCGACGAGCTGGTCGTGGGCATCCAGGACCTCGGCGGTGCCGGCCTGGCGTGCGCCACCTCCGAGCTGGCCGCGGCCGGCGACGGCGGCATGCACATCGTGCTCGACAACGTCCCGCTGCGCGCGGAGGGCATGTCCGCCGCCGAGATCCTCTCCAGTGAGTCGCAGGAGCGCATGTGCGCCGTGGTGACGCCGGAGAACGTCGAGGCCTTCATGGAGGTGTGCCGCCGCTGGGACGTGTTGGCCGCCGACATCGGCGAGGTCACCGACGGCGACCGGCTCACCATCGAGTTCCGCGGTGAGACCGTGGTGGACGCCCCGCCCGAGTCGCTGGCCGACGAGGGGCCGGTCTACGAGCGCCCCCTCGAGCGGCCCTCCGACCAGGACGCCCTGCAGGCGGACACCACCGCGACCCTGGCCCGCCCGGCCACCGGCGACGAGTTGCGCCGGACCCTGGTGGACATGATCTCCAGCCCGGCCCTGTGCTCGCGCAAGTTCATCACCGAGCAGTACGACCGCTACGTCCGCGGCAACACGATCCTCGCGGAGAACGCCGACGGCGGTGTCCTGCGCATCGACGAGGAGTCCGGCCGCGGCATCGCGCTGTCGACCGACGCGTCGGGGCGCTACACCAAGCTCGACCCGTACACCGGTGCCCGGCTGGCCCTGGCGGAGGCGTACCGCAATGTCGCCGTCACCGGCGCCACCCCGGTCGCCGTGACCAATTGCCTCAACTTCGGCTCGCCCGAGGACCCGGGCGTGATGTGGCAGTTCCGCGAGGCCGTCCACGGACTGGCGGACGGTTGTGCCGAGCTCGGCATCCCCGTCACCGGCGGCAACGTCTCCTTCTACAACCAGACCGGGTCCACCCCGATCCTGCCGACGCCCGTCGTGGGCGTGCTCGGCGTGATCGACGACGTCGCCCGCCGCACGCCCACCGCGTTCGGTGACACCCCCGGCGAGAACGTCTACCTGCTCGGCGAGACCCGCGACGAGCTCGACGGGTCCATCTGGGCCCAGGTCGCCCACGAGCACCTCGGAGGCATGCCCCCGACGGTCGACCTGCGGTGGGAGGCCACACTCGCCCGGATCCTGGCCACGTGCTCCAAGGACGGCCTGATCACCGGCGCACACGACCTGTCGGAGGGCGGGCTCGCGCAGGCGCTCGTGGAGTCGGCCCTGGCCGGTGAGTGCGGCCTCCGGGTGGTGCTGCCCGCCGACGCGGACCCGTTCGTGTGGCTCTTCTCCGAGTCGGCCGGCCGCGTGATCGTGTCGGTCCCCCGGGGCGAGGAGATCCGCTTCCAGCAGATGCTCACCGCGCAGGACATCCCGCACACCCGGATCGCCGTCACCGACCCGGATTCGGGGACTTTCGAGGTCCAGGGGCAGTTCACCCTGACCACCGCGGAGCTGCGCGCCGCCCACGAGGCCACGCTGCCGGCACTGTTC
>NZ_JAALEA010000434.1 GCF_014145145.1 Dietzia cercidiphylli | reverse complement strand
CGGGCCGCCGTCCTCGCCGAGAGTCCCCGCGACCTGGTCGACCGGCTCGGAACGCTGCAGCGGCTGTCCGGCACCACCACCAGCGCCCTGGACGCCTCGCGTGCCGCCTCGGCTGAGGCCGCCCGCCTCCGCAGGGACGCGGACGTGGCATCGGAGATCGCGCGGGCCTCGGCCCGGGACGCACAGGGTCGGGCGGATGAGCTCGACCGGCGCTCGGAGGAGATGCGGGCGCGGATCGATGAGGTGAGACGTCGTGTCGACGCCCTCTCGGACGCGCAGCGTGCAGTCTGGGCCGGCGGCCCTTTGGTCCCGCCCGGTTACGTCGCCCCGGCTGTCGACGGCGTCAACACCGCGGCGCTGAAGGTGGCTCTCACCCGGCTCGGTTCCCCGTACTCCTGGGGGGCGACCGGCGCGGAGGAGTTCGACTGCTCGGGACTCATGGTGTGGGCGTACGCGCAGGAGGGGAAGACGCTACCGCGGTCGAGTCAGGCGCAGGCGGTGTCGGGCGCACCCGTCGCGATGGCCGACATCCAACCGGGCGACCTCGTCATCTACTACCCGGGGGCGACCCACGTCGGCATGTATGCCGGCGACGGACTGGTGCTGCACGCGTCGACCTATGGGGTCCCGGTCAAACTCGACAAGGTCGACGCGATGCCGATCAGCGGGATCCGACGGTACTGACGCGGGGACGCCGGGCGGGGGAGACCCGGACACTGTGGCAGTCTCGGACGTGATGACGAAGACCCTGCTGATCACCAACGACTATCCGCCGCGACCCGGCGGCATCCAGTCGTACCTGGAGACCTATCTGGCGCATCTCGATCCCGAGGACGTGGCGGTCCTCGCCTCGACGTTCCGGGGTAGCGACTCGACCGACTACGACGACTCCCGTCCCTACCTGGTCGAGAGGGTGCCGACGGAGATGCTGCTGCCCACGCCGGAGCTCGCGGTGCGTGCGCGGAGGCTCGCCTCGGACTTCGGGGCGAGCACGGTGTGGTTCGGTGCGGCGGCGCCGCTGGCCGTGATGGCGCCCGTCCTCCGGGAGGGGCCCGTCGAGCGGATCGTCGCCAGCACCCACGGTCACGAGGTGGGGTGGTCGATGCTGCCGGGTTCGCGGCAGGTGCTCAGGCTGATCGGGGAGTCCACCGACGCCGTCACCTACGTGAGTGACTACACGAGACGTCGCTTCGCGGCGGCGTTCGGTCCACACGCCCGACTCGTGCACCAGCCCGGAGGCGTCGACACGGCCAGGTTCCGTCCCGATCCCGTGCGGCGTAGGGCGATCCGGGAACGCTACGGGGTGGCGGACCGGGAGGTGATCGTGTGTCTCTCACGACTCGTCCCGCGCAAGGGTCAGGACGCGCTCATCCGCTCGTTGCCCGAGATCGCCCGCCGCGTTCCGGGAGCGGTCCTCGTCGTCGTCGGGGGTGGTCCGTACCGTCGCACGCTCGAGGGTCTGGCCCGCAGGCACGGGGTGTCCGACCGGGTGATCTTCACCGGTCGGATCCCGGCGGACGAGATCGTCGACCACCACCGGATGGCGGACGTGTTCGCCATGCCGTGCCGCACCCGGGGCGGGGGACTGGACGTGGAGGGGCTGGGGATCGTGTACCTGGAGGCGTCCGCCTGCGGTGTCCCCGTGGTGGCCGGCCGGAGTGGTGGCGCTCCGGAGACCGTCGTGGACGGGAGCACCGGTCTCGTGGTGGACGGGACCTCGGACGGCGAGATCGTCGAGGCCGTGGCCGGTCTGCTCTCGGACCGGCCACGCGCCTCCGCGATGGGCGTCCGCGGACGCTCCTGGGTTCTCGGGTCGTGGCGCTGGGAGGACCTGGCACGCGACATGCGGCGGGTGCTCTCCGGCGACTAGCCCCGGCTCGAACCCCGACCCGGCCGTGGGTCAGGCGTAGAGGTCCTCGATCTGGGCCGCGAACTTCTGGTGCACCACGTTCCGCTTGACCTTGAGCGAGGCGGTGAGCTCCCCGGTCTCCTCGGTGAACTGGTCGGGTAGCACGTGGTACTTTTTGATCGCCTCGGAGTGGGAGACGGTCCGGTTGGCCCGGGACAGCGCCTGGTCGAGATGCTCGATCATGTCCGCGTCCCGGAGCAGCTCGTACAGCGAGCCGGTCTTACCGTGGTGGGCCTTCCACCGCTCCAGTGCCTCCGGGTCGAGGGTGAGCAGCACCGAGATGAACGGCTTGCCGTCGCCCACGCACACCGCCTCGGCCACGAGCGGGTCGGCCCGGAGCGCGTCCTCGAGCTGGCTCGGGGCGACGTTCTTGCCCCCGGCGGTGACGATGATCTCCTTCTTGCGACCGGTGATGGTCAGGTAGCCGTCCTCGTCCAGGGACCCGAGGTCCCCGGTCCTGAACCACCCGTCGGAGAACGCCTCGGCGGTGGCGCGCTCGTTACGCCAGTAGCCGGAGGTCACCACCGGGCCGCTCACCTCGACCTCACCGTCAGGTGCGATCCGGACCGCACACCCGGGCAGCGGCTGGCCGACGGTGCCGATACGCATCTGACCGGGGGTGTTGACCGCGATCGCGGCGCACGTCTCGGTGAGGCCGTATCCCTCGAAGATGTTGACACCGATGCCGTCGAAGAAGTGCGTCAGGCGCTCACCGAGGGGCGCCCCACCCGAGATGGCGATCTCACAGCGGCCGCCGAGCGCCGCGACGAGCTTGGCGTAGACGAGCTTGGCGAACAGGGCGTGGCGAAGCCTGAGCAGCGGCCCGACGCGTCCACTGCGGTTGGCCTTGGAGTACGCGACCGCGGTGTCGGTGGCCTTGTCGAACATCCAGGCCTTGACGGTGCCGCCGTCCTGGGCGGTGGCCTGGGCCTTGTTGAAGACCTTCTGGAACACGCGCGGGACGGCCAGGATGTAGTGGGGCTGCATCTCGGAGAACGTGTCCACGAGATTGGTCAGGTCCGACGAGTGGGCGATGCGGACACCCGCGTGGAACCCGGCGTAGGTGATGGCGCGGGCCAGCACGTGGGCCAGGGGCAGGAACATGACGGTGGTCGCGTCCTGGCGGAGGTACTGGTTCAACGGCGTCTCGAGGACCGCGAGGGCCTCGGACATGAAGTTGCGGTGGGTGAGCATGCACCCCTTGGGGCGTCCGGTGGTGCCCGAGGTGTAGATCAACGTCGCGGGGGAGTCGGCGGTCACCCCGGCGCGCCGTTCGTCGAGTACCGCGTCGGGCACCTCGGTCGCACCCGCGGCGAGGGCGTCCAACGCGGGGGTGTCTCCTTCGATCACGAGGACGTCGGGGGCCGCCTCCAGCCCGCTGATCCCCTCGCGGGTGGTGGCGGCGTGGGTCTCCTTCTCGACGATGGCGAGCCGGGCGCCCGAATCCTCCATGATCCACCGGATCTGCTCGGCCGAGGAGCTGTCGTAGACGGGCACCGTGACCGCGCCGGCGGCCCAGATCGCGAAGTCGATCACGTTCCACTCGTATCGGGTCGAGCACAGGAGGGCGACCCTGTCCCCGGCCTGGACGCCTCGGGCGACGAGACCCCGACCCACCACGCGGACCGTCTCGGCGAACTCCCGGTTGGTGACATCCGTCCACCGACCGTCGACCGGCCGCTGGAACGCCACGTTGTCCGGCGTCCGCTCCGCGCGGTCGTAGGCCGCCTGGGCGCAGGACCAGTCGTCGGGGACGGTGAAAGTGGCGGGGGCGGCGACGTATTCGCGCAAAGGGTCCTCCTGGTGGAGACGATCGATGGTCTAATCGCAGTGAGGACACACTATCCCCGGGGCCGGTCGGCATCCACGTCACCCGTGTGCCCGGGCGCCGGTCGCCAGGGCGCATCCCGGCCGAAGATATGTGAAGCTGGGGGATATGAGCGAGGACAACGGCGCCCCCGAGGTGTGGCCGACCAGCGACTCCACCGTGATCGACGCGACGGTCGAGGACGTGATGGCCGTCATCTCGGACTTCGACTCGTATCCCGAATGGTCCACGTCGATCCGGGTCGCCGAGGTCCTGTCCGTCGGCGCGGACGGTCGTCCGGACCGGGTCCGGTTCGCCCTGGAGGCGGGCGCGATCGTCGACGACTACGTCCTCGCCTACTCCTGGTCGGCGGACCACAGGGTCGTCGAGTGGAGGCTGGAGAGCTCGGCGCTGCAACGTGCGCAGAAGGGCTCCTATCGCCTCGAACCGGTCGAGGGCGGCACCAGGGTCGACTACGAGCTGGAGATAGAACTCGTGGTGCCGGTGATCGGCCGGCTCCGCGACCGGGCCGAACGGCGGATCCTCTCCGAGGCCCTGCGTGAACTCAAGCGCCGGGCCGAGTCGCGGTGACCGGCGCCAGGGTCGCGATCGTCATGGGGGGCGACCCCCCGGCCAGGTCGGAGGTGACCGCGCAGTTCCTGCTCGACGCGGGCGGAACGGCTCTCATCCTGACCGGGGACCCCGGTGCGGTGGATCCGCGGCTGGACACGACCGACGAGGGGCCCGTGGAGGTCCGGGCGGACGACGCCACCGCGAGACTCGAGTCGTACAGGTCCGGTGCGGTGGATCCGGACGACGACGTGCTCGCGGCGCTGGCCGCCGGAGGGGACGCGCCCCTCGCCGCTGTCCTGGGATGGGAGTACGCCCGGCGGGCGGCCGCCGCGGGAGTGTGGGACGTGGTGGTGGTGGAACTCGACGGTGACCTCGCGGCGGTCCGGAGGATCGCGGCGGCGGGGGAGCTGACCGCGTTCGTGGAGTCTCGTTGGCCCGCGCACGTGCGGTTCGCCTCGATGGCCGCAGGTGACCGCGCGGACGCCCGGACCCGCGAGGCGCACCGACTGTCCCTCCTCGCGGCGGAGGTCTCGACGTTCCTCGCGGGGCCCGTCGAGGTGATGGTCGCCGGGAGCGCCCCGGGCCGGACCGCGGCGCTGGCGGCACTCGCACGCGGGGCGGTCACACCCTCCGTCTCCCCGGACGGTAGTGGCGGATACCGGGTGGAGTGCCCGGTGCCGGACCGTCCGACGACCCCGCCCTCGGTCGAGGGCGACGAGCTGCGCCTGGACCTCGACGGTGTCCGGACGGTGGTGAGGCTCCCCGCGTTGCTGTCCCGGTGCACCCTCGTCGCCTCGCACTTCGACCCCGGGGCGCGCGCCGTGATCGCCAGCTTCGTCCCGGATCCCGAGCTGTGGCCACCGAATCTCGTCCCGTCCGGATTCGCGGACCGATCCGGGTAGTATCCGCTCCGTCAACTCCCAACGACGGAAGGTCCGGTGACCCAAGTTGCTGTACTGGCTGTTCAAGTACGTGATCATCGGGCCCTTCCTGCGGCTGACCAGTAGGCCGGTCATCACCGGCCGGGAGAACTTCCCGACCAGCGGGGCGGCGGTTCTCGTGGGCAATCACGAGTCGGTGGCCGACTGGCTGTTCACCCCGCTCCTCCTTCCCCGGCGGGTCACGTTCCTGGCGAAGAGCGACTACTTCACCGGCACCGGGATCCGCGGCATGCTCAGCAGGTGGTTCTTCGCGGGGACCGGTCAGTACCCGATCGACCGCACCGACGCCGATGCCGCCCAGGCCGCTCTCAACGCGGGCCTCGAGGTCCTCTCGTCGGGTCAGATCCTGTGCGTCTACCCGGAGGGGACCCGGTCCCCGGACGGGCGGTTGTACCGCGGCAAGACCGGGCCCGCCCGGCTCGCGCTGCGCGCCGGGGTCCCGATCGTCCCCGTGGGCGTGATCGGGACGGGTGAGTACATCCGCAAGGTCAACCGACCCCACCGCCGGACCCGGGTCCGGGTGATGATCGGGGAACCACTCGACCTGACGCCGTGGGCCGGGCGGGAGGGCGACCGCGTGGCCGAGCGGGAGATCACCGATGAGTTCATGCGGCGCATCCAGGCGTTGACGGGTCAGGAGTATGTCCACGACACCTACGGCGCGGAGATGAAGAAGCGCTACGAGGCGGTGCGCAAGTCGGGACGCAACCTCCTCGACCAGCCCGTCGAGGGACAGCGCTGACGCCGGTGCGCTACTTCTACGATTGTGAGTTCATCGAGGACGGCACCACCATCGACCTGGTGTCGGTGGGGGTGGTGGCGGAGGACGGACGCGAGTTCTACGCGGTCTCCACGGATTTCGACCAGGCCAAGGCCGGCCCGTGGGTCCGGCGGAACGTCCTGCCCAAGCTGCCCAATCCCTCCTCGCCGGCCTGGATGTCGCGGTCGGGGATCCGGGACGGGTTGTACGACTTCGTCACCGCACCGATCTCCGGGCCGGTCGAGCTGTGGGCGTGGATCGGGGCCTATGACCACGTCGCGGTGTGTCAGCTCTGGGGTGACATGACCGAGCTGCCGGCGGCGATGCCGAGGTTCACGCGGGACGTGCGCCAGCTGTGGGAGATGGCCGGGCAACCGGAGCTGCCGCCTCACCCGGGCGGAGCCCACGACGCCCTCGGCGATGCCCGCCATGCGTTCTTGAGATTCCGGGCGATCGCGGCGAAGGCGCCCCACCTGGGTCTCTGAGGTCCGCGCCGGCGGCGGTGGCGTATCCTCGCGGGGTGAGCAACTGGACAGTCGACGTCGACATCGCACAGCTTCCCGACCTCCCCCCGCTCTCGGCGGACCTCGATCGGCTGCTGGCGGACGCCCTGTCGCGACCCGCGCTGCAGCAACCGTCGTGGGATCCCGATCACGCCGCGGCCATGCGCAAGGTCCTCGAGAGCGTGCCGCCCATCTGCGTGGCCTCGGAGGTCGAACACCTCTCGGATCGGCTGGCCGACGTCGCGCACGGTCGCGCGTTCCTGCTCCAGGGCGGGGACTGCGCGGAGACGTTCGAGGCCAACACCGAGCCGCACATCAAGGGCGTGATCCGCACGCTCCTGCAGATGTCCGTCGTCCTGACCTACGGCGCGTCCATGCCGGTGGTGAAGGTCGGCCGGATCGCCGGGCAGTATGCCAAACCGCGCTCCGCCGACAGGGACGCCACCGGCCTGCTCTCCTACCGCGGGGACATGGTCAACGGGCTCGACGCGGACGACACCGCTCGTGAGCACGACGCGTCGCGTCTGGTCCGCGCCTACGCCAACGCCGCCGCGGCCATGAACCTGGTCCGCTCCCTGACGGCCTCGGGGACGGCGGACCTGCACCGCGTGCACGAGTGGAACATGGAGTTCGTCGCCGGGTCGCCGGCCGGCGCGCGCTACGAGGCGCTCGCGGCGGAGGTCGATCGAGGGCTGCGGTTCATGGACGCCTGCGGTGTCTCCGACGAGAACCTGCGGTCGGCGGACATCTTCTCCTCCCACGAGGCGCTGGTGCTCGACTACGAGCGCGCGATGTTGCGCCTGGCCGACGACGGCACGGGCCTCACGGGTGACGCGGAACAGGGGCTGTACGACCTCTCGGCCCACTTCCTGTGGATCGGGGAGCGGACCCGTGGGATCGACGACGCCCACGTGGCGTTCGCCTCACTCATCGAGAACCCGATCGGACTGAAGATCGGCCCCTCGACCACCCCGGAACTCGCGGTGGAGTACGTGGAGAAGCTCGACCCGCGTAACCGTCCAGGACGTCTGACCCTGGTCTCCCGCATGGGCAACGACAAGGTCAGGGACGCGCTCCCGCCGATCGTGCAGGCCGTCGAGGCCTCGGGACACAAGGTCATCTGGCAGTGCGACCCGATGCACGGCAACACCCATTCCACGTCGAACGGTTACAAGACCCGCCACTTCGACCGGATCATCGACGAGGTCCAGGGCTTCTTCGAGGTTCATCACGCCCTCGGCTCGCACCCGGGCGGCATCCACATCGAGCTCACGGGTGAGGACGTCACCGAGTGCCTCGGGGGCGCCCAGGACATCTCCGACCTCGATCTGGCCGGGCGGTACGAGACCGCGTGCGACCCGAGGCTCAACACCCAGCAGTCGCTGGAGTTGGCCTACCTGGTGGCGGAGATGCTCCGCAACTGAGCCGCGGCGTCGCGGGGACGGCCGGGCCCCGGGGACACTCGCCTCGCGGGGACGGCCGGGCCCCGGGGCCGCCCGGTCGACGTCAGCCCAGTGCGTCGATCTCGACCCCGCTGCCCCGTGCCACGACCCGCCCGGGCAGGGGGTTCTGGCCGTAGACGATCCCGCCCGGTGAACCCGTGTCGATGGTGGGGTTGAGCCCCGCGTCCCGGAGAGTCTGCTGGGCGTCCGAGGCCCGGGCCCCCAGGACCACGGGGACGGTCACCGCGTTCGACGGGACGACCCGCAGCACGGCGTTCGCGGGGTCGAGTCGCCGGCCGGCGGGCGGGTCGGTGCTGACCACCCGGCCATCGGAGATCCGGCGGTCGGTCACGGGTGCCTCGCGGACGATGGTGAACCCGGCCCTGCTGAGCACGTCCGTCGCCTCGTCCAGCGGCACGTCCCTGATGTCGGGGACGGTGAGGGCGTTGGAGACCAGCAGCGTCACCCCGTCTCCCCGGGCGACGTCCGATCCGGTGTCCGGGTCGGTGCCCACGGCCAGTCCGCCGTCCACCTCGTCGTCGTAGACCCGTCTGACCTGCGAGACGGTGAGCCCGGATCCCTCCAGCGCGGCCCGTGCCTGCTCCTCCTCGAGGCCCGCCACATCGGGGACCCTCACCGGCGCGGGCCCCGAACTCGTCACCATCGACACCCTGGTCCCCACGTCGACGGTCGTCCCGGGCCGCGGTTCCAGGGCCACCACCTGACCGACCGGGACCGAGTCGGAGTGCTCGGTCCCGCCACGGACCGGTTCGAGCGAGTTCTCCCGCAGGAGTGCGGAGACGGTGTCGACGTCGCGTCCGGCACCCACCTCGGGCACGACCGGGCGGCCCACGGAGACCAGGACCGCGACCGTCTCGCCCCGGGGCACCCGGGCCCCGGCCTCGGGGTCGGTCCCGACCAGTCCCGCCCGGGGGACGTCGTTACTGAACGCGTCGCGGGTGGAGGCGGACAACCCCACCTCGTTCACGGCCTCGGTCGCCTGGCCCACCGACATGCCCTGGACCGCGGGGACGGTGACGAAACGGCCGGACCCGAGCCACCATCCGGCGACGGCCAGGGCGATGGCGACCGCCAGCACGACCACCAGCCACAGCAGACCGAGCCTGCGTCGAGGGCGGACGGGCGCCCGGTCCGAGACCGGTTCCACCTCCCCTCGGGCGTAGGACTCCTCGGCGACGGGGGGCGGCGGGACCGCGTCGAGTCCCACCCTCGTGTGCATCCGTGTGGGGACGGGGCCGTCACCGTGGCCGAGCGCCTCGCCGCTCTCGCGATCGGCGGCGTCGAACTCCGTGGCACCGCCGGGCGCCGATCGCGCCGCGGCAGCGCGGGCCCGGGACCAGGACGACTGGTGGGGCGCCGGGACGACATAGGTGGGGAAGCGTCCGATCTCGGCCGCCCGGTCCAGGTCGTCGAGCATCTCCCCGGCATCCTGGTAGCGGTCCTCGCGGCTGCGTCGGGTCGCCCGGAGGATCAGGTGGTCGAGGTCCTCCGCCACGGAATCGGACTGGTCGGAGGGCGCCGGGACGTCGGTGTCCAGGCGCCGGTAGGCCACGGCGATCGAGTTGTCGCCGTTGAACGGGGGCTCGCCGGTGAGCATCTCGTAGGCGAGCACCCCCAGTGAGTACAGGTCGGAGCGCCCGTCGGTGTCGGCGCCGGAGATCTGCTCGGGGGAGAGGTAGGCGGCGGTGCCCATCACCACGCTCCGCGAGGTCGCCCTCGACTCGGCCACCGCACGGACGAGACCGAAGTCGGCGAGCTTGACCGCCCCGGTGGTGGAGATGAGGACGTTCTCTGGCTTGATGTCGCGGTGGACCAGCCCGGCCTCGTGGGCCTCGCGGAGTGCGCCGAGGAGAGGGCGGAGCACGGCGGCGGCGGCGTACGGGGGCATGGGTCCGCGCTCGTCCAGTAGTTCGCGCAGCGTGCCGCCCGGGACCAACTCCATCACGAGGAAGGCTGTGTCCCCCTCGACCCCCTGGTCGAAGACCTGGACGATGCCGGGGTCGGAGAGCCGCGCGACCGAGCGCGCCTCGAGGGTGAACCGGTCGACGAAGGCGCGATCGCCGGCGAGGGCGGGGTCCAACAGCTTGACGGCGACGTGGCGGTCCAACCGCTCGTCGGTGGCGAGGTGCACGATCGACATCCCGCCGCGTGCGATCACGGCGTCGAGCCGGTAGCGCCCGTCGAGCACGGTGCCCGGCCCTGGTAGCTGCCCGTCGTGAGTGGTCATGGAGTCCATTCTGCCCGTCGGCGTCCCGATCTCGGTATGCAACCGTGCCGTGCGCCCCGCGGTGGTGACCGCCGGGCCCCGCTGGGACTAACGTGGTGGCCGTGAGTACCGTTCCGCACTGCGATGACGTCCTGCCCGGGGACGTCGAGACGATCAATCTGCCCGAGGTGTCGCGGCGACTGGGCATCCCGGTCACCCGTGTGCACGACCTCCTCCGTGAGGGGGGGTTGATCGCCGTCCGACGTGCCGGGGTGGTGGTGGTCCCCGCGGTGTTCCTGGACGACGACGACGAGGTGGCGCGTTTCCTGCCCGGACTCGTCTCGGTTCTCCGTGACGGGGGTTACCGCGACGAGGAGATCCTGCGGTGGCTCTTCACGGAGGACGACAGCCTGCCGGGTCGCCCCGCGGACGCGCTCCACGGTCATCGCGCGCGGGAGGTCATCCGGCGCGCTCAGGCGATGGCGTTCTGACCCTTCCGGTGGCCCGCCACCACCACCAGGCCACCGCCAGTGAGGCGAGCACCGCGATCCCGGAGAGCACGGGGCTGTAGAGGCTGGTCGATCCGTTCGGCCCTATCGCCATCACCAGGAACACGGTCATCCCGACCGCTGCCGTGGTGGCCCGGGGCCCCGGCCTCGCCAGCATCCAGAACGCGGCCACCCAGACGTAGTACCAGGGCCAGGCCAGCGAGTTGAGCACGACGAAGGCCAGCAACGCCAGCATGATGCCGCGGAGCGCCGTCATCCGGTCCCGGCGATGGAGCCACCACACGGCCACCAGGACCACGGCGAGGACCACCCGCCCGACCTGCCGGGACACCGCGAGCACGTCCTCGAACCCGGGTGAGTCGGTGACCGCGTGGAACAGGTGCGCTGCCGCGGTCGGTGCGCTGAGGTAGTTGATCACCCTGTCGGACACGGCGATCGCGTCGAACCACCCGATCCCGGTACCGGAGGCGACGGTGGCCAGCCCGAGGACGGCCACCGCGATGGCGGCGGCCAGTGCCGTGTCCCCGAGGGCCCGGACCACCGGTCTGGTGACCGAGGGGTCCTCGCGCCGCCGGGTCAGCGCGATCCACAGCAGGAACGGGGCGACGATCACCGCGGTGGCCTTGAACGCCACCGCGATCCCGATCGCCGCGCCCGCCCACGCCCGGCGACCGTCGAGGGCCAGGACGACCGCCCCGAGGCAGGCGACGAGCGGGAAGATCTCGTTGTGCAGCCCGCCCGCCAGATGGATCACCGACAGCGGCGACGCGCACGCCAGCCAGACCGCGGCCCCCGCGTCCACCCCGGTCCGGCGGGCCGCCGTCACCAGCACCACGGTCAGTGCGGCCAGTGCCACCAACACCGCCACGCGCAGGACGACGATCCCCACCGCGGGGTGCCCGCCGGACACGGCCACCACGATCCTCATGAGGAGCAGGTGGAGCGGGCCGTAGGGAGTGGCGGTCGACCGCCAGTCGGGGCTGACCTCGTCGGTGAAGGGTCCCGGGTTGGCTTCGGGGCCGACCTCGTAGGGATCGACCCCCGCGGCGGTCATCGCCCCCTGCGCGAGGTACGACCACGCGTCGCGGCTGAACATCGGCACCGCGGGCAGTGACGGGAGCGACCACAACGCGGTGGCCCAGACCGCGTCTCGCGTGGGGAGTCGGCCCGACACCGCCCGCGGGCCCAGTGCCAGCCAGGCGGTGAACAGCAGGGCCACGCCGATCCAGCACAGCGTCAGGGCCAGGACCTCGCCGTGGCCGAAGGTGAACCCGAGCAGACCCACGGCGGCGGCGGGCCCCCCGTCCACCGGGAGGGCGCCGGCACCGAAGCCGCCGAGGGTCAGGAGTGCGGACCCGAGCATCCCGCGGTACAGGGCGGGACCCGAGGGGCCGGACAGGGCGGAGCGGGCGGAGGAGGTGAGGGACCCGGCCACC